>CAYWWM010000153.1:0-6721 GCA_964461735.1 uncultured Solibacteraceae bacterium
CGAATCAGCGAAGACATTGTGCACCTCCTCAATAGATTTTTCCAGCGCCATAATATTTAGCGCAAGTAGATAATAAAATATTAGTGTATTATTGTCAAGTATTTTATTTTATTACAAATCAATACAATACAAGCACATTCGCTTGACAGTGCCATCGCCTCGGCCCGGCCCGGCCACTGGCATGCATTCCAGATTCAACTGTTTGGTGGATTGGTAGGGGAACGCGCGCGGGGGGACCTACCGTGAAACCTGGCCTTCCCGACGTGCGGCCGCCAAGATGGGTTCGATCACCTCGGTCTTGGCCACCGCATAGGCGTTCATGTCTGGCCAGGATTGGGCCGCTAGTCTTCGCTTCGTCTGCTCATAGAGCTGCCGGTCGGCGGCGTGGCTGCGGAGCCGGTTGCGAAACGTTAGATAACGCTCGATCTCCGGAGAACCGGCCGAATACACATGGATGTGAACATCCCTTTTCGGAGTCCGAAACATCCGGTGCTCGTAGAAATCAGGCTCTCGCACGCGCAGTTCATAGCCGGCGGCCTCAAGCTGCGGCAGGTAATTGTCTTCCTGGGCGGAGTTCTCCACCACGAGCAAGATATCCACAATCGCTTTGGCAGCCAACCCAGGCACAGCGGTCGAACCGATATGCTCGATTCGGCATGCCGCCTCACCCAGAGCGGCGGCAATGGTGCTTGCTTCTGCTCGGAATTTTTCCGGCCAAAGAGAATTGTACTCCGCGATTGTGATCTCCCTCGTTTCCATGCCGCCGATCCAGCTCGTCTCCCCGCCTTTGTCGGTATCATTTTTCATGAGCAATGCCCCAGAACCCTCGCGGCGATCCGGCGCGCAGTTGGAGAGTCCCTGCGCACTCCGCACAATATCACAGACACCGCCGCCATATCCGCAGATCCACGGCAAACAAAGCGACGAAGAGGGCGTGAATGGCCTTCGGAATCAGCCAGCGCCTGGGCAATTTTTCCAACCCCGGGACGTCGGGTTTTGCTTGACTCCGGCCTGCCGGAACTTTATGATAAAAGATACGCGGAGGAGAGGGGGACCAACGAACGAATGAGACCATTACTCCGATGCTTGCTGATGGCCAGTGTGTGCGGACTCGGCGCGTGGGCTCCGTGGTCTGCTTCGGCTCAGGATTCTCGCGACAGTACGGTAGTCCAGACCGACGCTCCGGGCCTCACCGAAGGCGAGCGCAGGCGCCGCGACGAATCGCTCGAGCGAGAGCTGGAGGGCGCCTTCAAGAAGTGGCTCGATGAAGACGTCAACTACATCATCACCAACGAGGAGCGGCAGGCCTTCCGGCGCCTCTCGAACGACGAGGAGCGCGAGCAGTTCATCGAGCAGTTCTGGCTGCGCCGCAACCCCGATCCCGAGTCCCTCGCCAACGATTACCGAGAAGAGCACTACCGGCGCATTGCGTACGCCAACCAGCACTTCGCCAGCGGCATTCCCGGCTGGAAGACCGACCGGGGGCGTCTCTACATCATGTACGGGCCTCCCGATGAAATCGAGGCGCATCCCTCCGGCGGTCACTATCAGCGTCCGATCGAAGAGGGCGGCGGCTCGACTTCGACGTTTCCTTTCGAGCAGTGGCGCTACCGGTACATCGAAGGCGTCGGGCAGAACATCGTGCTCGAATTCGTGGACCCCACGCTGACGGGCGAGTACCGCATGACCATGGACCCATCGGAGAAGGACGCGCTGCTGTACGTGCCGGGCGCAGGCTTGTCGGAGATGGAGGCCATGGGCCTTTCCAGCAAAGTGGACCGCTTCACGCGCACGGACGGCACGCGCCTGCCGCGGCGCATGATTGACGGCAGTCCCGGCGCGGGCTACGCCAGCATGAACGGAACCCAGTTTGACCGCCTGGCTCTATTTGCCAACATCAACCGGCCCCCCGCGATCAAGTTCAAGGACCTCGAGGAATTGGTTTCGACCAACATCCGGTTTAATCTGCTTCCGTTCCAGGTGCGCAGCGATTACGTCAAGATCACCGAGGACACGGTGCTGGCGGGACTGACGATCTCGATCCTGAACAAGGACGTCTCCTTCCAGAACAACACCGGCGTGCAGCACGCCACGGTCAACATTTTCGGGCGCATCACCACGCTGACGCGGCGCGTCGTCCAGACGTTCGAGGACACGATGGTTCTGGACATTCCGGACTCCTTGCTCGAAGGGTCGCTCGCCCGGCCGTCCATCTATTGGAAATCGCTTCCGCTGCGCCCCGGTCTCTACCGGCTGAGTCTGGCGGTCAAGGATGTCAACAGCGGCAATACGGGCACCCTGGAACTGCGCATGGAAGTTCCGCAGTTCGTCACCGATCAGTTAGCCACCAGCTCGCTGATCCTCGCCGACCAGATCGAGAAAGTCTCCACCAAGCGCGTGGGGCTCGGTCCGTTCGTCATCGGCGACACCAAGGTGCGGCCCGCCGTGGGTGGGAACTTTACGCGCGACCAGAAGCTGGGAATTTATATGCAGGTGTACAACATGAAGCCCGACGAAACCGGCAACAAGCCGGCGGCCACCATCGAGTACAGCCTGCTCAAGAACAACCAGACGGTCCTGCAGCTCCAGGAGCAGGCTGCCACGCTTCCCGAAGCCTCCCCGTTCCAGGCCGTGGTCGAGAAACTGCTCCCGCTCAACGGGCTCGAGCCGGGCCGCTATAAATTGCAGATCAAGGTTACCGACAACGTGACCAACCGCACGGTTGCCCCCACGGCCGAATTCACCGTGCAGTAACGGACCCAGGCAGGTTTTGCTTATGACGAAATGGGGTTTGGTTCTGGCGCTCGCACTCGGCGGAGCGGAATTAGCGGCAGCGCAGTCCAATCCGTCGGAACGGGCCAGCGGCGGGCTCCGGCAGGGAACCATCTTGGGCCGCGTAACCGGCCCGCTCGGAGCAGCCCAGGTGGGAATTCCCGTTACGATCACCAGTCGGGACGGGCGCTTCTCCGCCAAGGTCCAGACGGAAGCGGAGGGGAAATTCGCATTGCCCCGGCTGGCCCCCGGCGTCTATTCGGTGGAAGTGCTTCTGCCCACGTTCCTGCCCTTCTGGAAGGCCCCGATTCAAGTCCTCCCCGGCGCCCAGGTCCTGCTCGACATTGATCTAAGGACCCTGGCCGATGCGGTCCAGGTGCGTTGGCCGGAGGATCCGGCCGCCGCCAGCGAGCAGTGGAAGTGGGTGCTGCGCAGCGGCGCGCCGCAGAGGCCCATTCTGCGCTTCCAGGAGGAAACCCCCCGTGATGCCTCCCCTTCGGAGACCGACGGCGAAAGCCCCTTGCATGGCACGGTGCAGTTCCTGGCCGGAAGCGATTCGCGCCGTTTCGCCAGCGATCCTGGGTTGCGCACTTCGTTTGACATGGAGTACGGGACCGGCGGCCCGGACACGCTGGGAGTGGCCGGCCTGGCGGGTTGGGAGCAGGGAACTCCCGCGGCCGGCTTCCGCGCGGCCTGGAATCGCCGCTTCGGCGACCAGTCGTACACAACTTTTTCGACCACCGTGCGGCAGGTCTTCCTTCCCGGCGAATATTGGAGAGGCTTTGGAAATGCCGAGGACAATTCAGGCGAGAGGCTGCAGTCCGTCACCTTCGGCTATGAGCACGAGAGCGCGCCCAGCGCGCGCCTGCGGATGCGCTACGGCGCTTTGGTGGACAGCGTGAGCATCGGCGACCGGATCACCAGTTGGAGCCCCTTCGGGCAAGTGACGTACGATTATTCAGATGCTTCGAGGCTGACGTTTTCCTACGCAGGAACTGCCCCCAGAGTTCTGCCCTCGGAGGGCGATCCCCGGCAGCAGAAGACCGAGCGGTGGCTGGCTATTCCACAAATGAGCAGCAGAGCGGACCTGCGTCCGGCGCTCGAGCAGGGTAGGCATCTGGAAGCTTCCTGGGAACAGGAATGGGGAAGCCGGTACCGCACCCAGGCAGGCGTCTTTTATGATTCGCTCTCCGATGTAGCGCTTTCCATGACGGGCGGGCAGGTCGGCGGGTTTTTCCCGGGCCTGTTGCGCGATCCGTTTTCGAATCGCTACTTCCTCAGCGGCGGCGATTATTCCGGGCCCGGAATGCGAGCCTCCGTGGCGGCCACGCTGTGGAGAGATTCCGAAGTAGTCGTCGGGTACAGCTTCGCCGAAGGTTTGCAAGCCGGCATGACGAATCTGACCGCCGAAACTCCTCAGGCGTTGCGCGAAATGGTGCAAGCGCAGCGAGGGCACTCCTTCTCCGTGAAGGTCTCCTCCACGGTCCCGGGAATTGAAACCCGCGTAATTACATCCTATCGCTGGATTCCGCGGCATTCGGTCGTGGCCTCCGACCCGTACGACCGCAGCCTGGGTCGCGCCGAGCCGTATATGAACGTGGTCCTGTTGCAGCCCATCCCCTCACCCAATATCCTTCCTGGCCAGTTCCAGGCCGTCATGGATTTCAGCAACCTGCTTGCAGAAGGCTACCTGCCATTGCAGACCCCCGACGGAGGCAGAGCACTGCTCTTTCCTGCCGCCCGTTCTTTCCGCGGCGGGTTTAATTTCGTTTTTTGACATCAGGCGACGTCTCCCTTCGTTTTTTGGAAAAATCATCGAACCGAAACGGAATCAATCTGTTCCGTGTTTCCAAATTTATAATTTCATTTATTGTATGCACTGTATGGGTTTTGGAATTGAATCCCAATACAGGCCCCTCCATACAGGGTAATCTAAATTATTTCAATCAGTTAACAAAATCGGTTATACTGAAAGGGGTGGCATTACACGTGCTACGATTCTGCATGACGGTTTAGGCCTTAGACTGGCGTGTTTTTATGAATCGTTATCGAGTCCCGCTTCCGGTTTTGGCAGTCGCCCTGTTGACGGCTGCTGCGACCGTGGTGGGCTTCCAGAACCTGGTCGAACAGCGACGGTTCCGCCTGCCGCAGGACGGCGTGGTCTGGAAGGATGCCCTCGGCGGAGTGGTGGCCGAGAGCGTGAGCCCGGGCGGGCCTGCGGCTGCGGCCGGTTTGACGGCGGGAGACTTCCTGACTGGCATCAGCGGGCGAAGCGTCGGCAGCGCCACCGAAGTCGCCCAGGAGCTGTATTCGCTCGGTGTAGGAACGGCAGTGCGATACCAGATCGTACGCCGCGGTTTCCCGGAAGAGTTTGACCTGGTCCTGGCCGCCGAGGAACGCCCCACGGTTCGCCTCTACTTGCAGATCGCGGGCGTGTTCTACCTCGCGCTGGGGCTGTTTGTGCTGTGGCGGCGGGTCCGCGCACCGGCGGTGATGCATTTTTATCTGTTCTGTTTGGCATCGTTCGTTCTGTTTGTGTTCACCTACACGGGCCGTCTCGACGCCTTTGACTGGACTGTCTACTGGGCTTCGGTAGCGGCGCTACTGCTGCAGCCGGCGTTGTTCGTTCATTTCTGCCGGGTTTACCCGCAGTCGGTGCCCGGATACGCGGGGCCGCCGGGAATGCGCTGGACAGCGCTGCCCTGGATTTACGGCCCGGCGGCGGCGCTGGGCGCGCTGCACGCGGCGGTGGCGCTGGGCGCGCTGCGCATAACAGCTCCGCTCGGAGATATCCGCTTTTGGGTGGACCGCATCGAGATTGCCTATGTTTCAACGATGTTTCTGGGCGGCATCGCGTTGCTGACGCGGACCTACGGCCAGATGCGCTCTCGCGCGGGGCGCAAGCAGGTAGGGTGGGTTCTGGGAGGCTCGGCGCTTGCTGCTGCGCCGTTCACGCTCGGCTACGCGGTTCCGTATCTGTGGGGCGTGACGCCGGGCGCGTGGATGAATCTCGCGGCGCTGTCGCTGGTGATTCTCCCGATCGCCTTTGCCTACGCGGTTCTCCGCCACCGCTTGCTCGATGTCGAGATCGTGCTGGAGCGCGGCGTGGCCTACACGCTGGCTACCGGCACGCTGGTGGGCGTGTATCTCGGACTGGTGGCGCTCGCGGGAGACTTCTTCCGAACTTATTTTCCGGGGGCAGGCACGGCGGGGCTGGTGGCGGCGGTGATCGCCACGGGCCTGCTGTTTCAGCCGTTGCAGCGGGCCATTCAGCGGCGCTTCGAGCAGCGCTTTCTGCGGACGCGCTATGACTATCGCGCGGCGCTGCTGGCCTTCGGCCGCGAACTGAGCACGACCACGGATCTCGACCGCACGATCGGCTCGCTGCTCAACCAGTTGGCCGGGCGGTTGCAAGTCTCCCGCGCGGCGGTCTTTGTCGCCGACGATGCGGAAGGGCGGTCGTTCGCTCTGCGGGGCGCGGTGGGGTTTGCGGCCGAGGACAGATTCGATTTCGGTTTTCTCGGTACGCTCCGTTCTTTCGACGGACCAAATGGCTCGCTGAACGCGCGCATTTTCCTGCCGGACCTGGGTCGGAACATTGACCGGGGCCTCGAGCGGAGCCTGGGGACGCCGGGGATGCCCAGAGAGTCCCAGGCGTCATGCGCAGCTTGGCGGGAAACCGTAGCCGGCTTGCAGCTCCATTACTACTTCCCGTGCCGCTCGAAGAACCGCCTGGTTGCCGTGCTGGGGGTAGGGAAGACGGTGGAGGGTGAGTTCCTCTCCGAGGAGGACACGGCGCTGCTCGAAACGCTGGCCGGGTATCTGGCGGTGGCGGTCGAGAACGCCGCGCTGGTCGAGTCGCTGGCCGCCAAGGCCACGCAGTACGAACGATTGCAGCAATTCAGCGAGAACATTCTCGAGTCCATCAACGTCGGGCTGCTGGCCGTGG
>CAYWWM010000154.1:0-6708 GCA_964461735.1 uncultured Solibacteraceae bacterium
GTTGTAGTGAGTGGTGAGTAGGGAATGGTGAGTGGTGAAGCAAGAACGCCCCGGAGTTGGCTTTCACCACTCACTACTCACCATTCACCACTCACTTTTTTCAATCTCTCGGCGGAATGAAGTAACCCACCAGGTCATTGGCGGTGGAGCCATACCACATCCTCCCCTGCGAATCGAGGAAGAACTCCCGAATCGAAATCTCCGAATGCGGGAACGGATACTCGGTGACCTCGCCCGTCTTGGGATTCAAGCGGCCCAGCGTGTCCTGCTCGTGCGAGGCGTACCAGATCATGCCGTTGCGATCAATGCCCAAAGCGTAGGGACTCGGCTCGGGGCCGGGCAACTGGAATTCGCGGAACGTTTCCGTCTGGGGGTCGAAGCGGCCGATCTTGCCCGCTCTGCGCTCGCTGAACCAGACGATGCCATCGGCATCCACTTCGAGGCGTTGCGGCTTGCCGTCCGTCGGAGGCGAGAACCGGGACAAGTTCCCATCCTTGGAGATGCGGACGATGGCGCCGTTGGTTTCCCGGAACACGGTGAACCACTGATCGCCGTTCTTCCCGTTCACGTTGCCGTAGGTTCCGCCGGCGTCGAAGTGGGTGAACTGCTTGGTTTCCGGATCGAAGCGCGAGATCATGGGGCCGCCGCTGGTCCAGACGTAGCCGCGCTCGTCCACGCGCACGGTGTGCGACCCGGCGCGGCGGCCGTTCGGCAGCGTATTCCGATACTCCGTGATCTCTCCGGTGCGCGGGTTCAAGCGCCCGACGCGGCCCATATCCGCTTCCGTGAACCAGACCGTGCCGTCGGAAGCGGGAATCGCCGAATGAATGCCCGCCGTTTCCGTAAACGGCAGCGGGAAACGCTTCAGCTCGCCCGTGCTGGGATCGAGCCGAACGACCTCGTTGCCGCGATTGTGATAGGGAATCCAGACCATCCCGTCGTTTCCCTCGACTGCGCTCCAGGGTCCCAGGCCCTTGCTCCCCTTGAATTCGTATTCGACGTACACGATCTTCGCCGCCGCGTCGCTGAACGTGCGCACGAGGCTCTTGTACGCCGGGAGGTCGGCGGGGGAGGCGGGCTTGGAATCCGGGCCGAAAGCCGCTGTCATGTACGAAGCGAAATCCTCGATGCGCGCATCGTCCAACCGGCCGTCCTCGCCGCCCATGATCACGTCGCGCATGTAGCGGATTCTGGTCGCCCAACCGTTCTTATCCCAGTGGAAGGGCGCCATGGTTTTCTGAAACGAGTGGCAGGACTGGAAACAGGAGGTGAAGAACGCGTCGCGATAGCTGAGGTCGTGGTTCGCAGTCTTGGGCAGGAGCTGCCTGCCTTGATACGTGGTCAGATCGCTCCAGCGGACCATGCCTTTCTGCAACGAGAAATCGAGCGACACGGGTTTCCCCGCGGCCACCTGCACGCCGCTGCGGGAATGGTCTTCGTAGCCGATCGCCGTCGCGCGGACCTGATACTCGCCCGGCGGAAGATTCTCCGCGCGATAGCGTCCCTGACCGTCGGTGAGGACCAGCGTGGTGATCCGCGTCTGCGCATTCTGCGCCCGCACGAAAGCCCCTTGGAAAGGCGCTCCCGCAGGGTCCCTGACCGTGCCGGAAACGACCGTGCCTTGCGCCGCCGCGCAGAGCGCCGACGCAACCAGCACTACGAAACTGAGATTTCGAGCCATCGAGAACATGCTCTGCTCCTCCTCAAGGCTTGTAACCAGGGTGGTTACCTAACACCAAACACCTGAAACCTGACACCTGTCTACTGCGGCAGCGCGAAGACGTAGACGGCGTTCGCGCCGCTAGGTGCGTCGGCCTCGGGAGTGAGGCCCATTTGGGTGTTCGCGAGCTGGCCGCCGCCGGACGTGACGGCAATGTACTGGCGGCCATTGATCGAAAACGTCACCGTTCCGCCGACCACCTGCGAGGGGAGCCGCGTCTGCCACAAGACCTCGCCTCTGTCTATATCGAGCGCACGCAGGTAACGGTCCATCGCGCCGTTGAAGAGCAGCCCGCCGCCGGTCGCCAGCAGCGGCGAGTAGTTCGTTACGCGTGTTTCCCAGCTCCACACCGTCCGGCCGGTTTCGACCGAGATGGCGTCAATGCGGCCCACCTTGTCTTTGTCGCGCGCGAAGCGGCCGGTGTTGTTGGTGTTGTAGACGAATCGCGGCGCCGGATCGCGGTCGGTGCGCGCCTTCGAGTCAATGCACGCGTTCGACAGCGCCATGAACATGACGTTCGTCTTGGGGTTGTAGGCGCCGCTCGGCCAGTCCCGGCCGCCGCCGTAAGTCGGGCAAATCTGATAGGTCTTGTTGACGTCCTTGAGCACGACGTCCTCGTTCACCGTGACGAGTCCCCTGGGGTCAATCTGGGCGACGATGTTCTGCTCGTTGGTGGGCCTGGCCCACAGGAACTCGCCGTTGGCCGCATCGAAGCTCCAGGCGATGCCGGTCTTGCAGGGGACGCCGGTCAGCGTCTTGCGCGGTCCGCGACGCGCGCTGGGATTCACCGACAACATGCCCGTTGGATCGGGATTGACCGGCGTGTTGATGATCATCATCTCAAAGGTGCACTCCTGGTCCCAGTTGTCGCGCGGCAGGACCTGGTGTTTCCAGACCACTTCGCCGGTCCTGGGCCGCACGGCAAAGCGCGTGTTGGTCCCGGCCATGGTCGCGCCCGGCATGTTGCGCTGGGCTTCCGAAGCGGGGCCGACGCCGCTCGATCCGTAGTAAACCAGGTCGAGGTCGGGATCGTAGGTGAGGTGCCCCCAGACTCCGGTCATCCAGCGGGCCTCGAAGGGGGAGCCAGCCCAGGTCTCGTCGCCAGGCTCGCCGGGGCGGGGAATCATCTCATTGCGCCACAACTCGACGCCGGTGCGGGCATCGTGGCCGGTGACGTAGCAACCGTGACCCGCCACTTGACAGGTGCTGCCCGCAACGACCACGCCGTTGGCGACGATCGGGCCGCTCGAGTTGCTGACGAAGTAATTGCCGCCGCGATGGGCGGTCCATGCCACTCGGCCGGTGCGAGCCTCCAGCGCCACGACGATGTTGTCCCAGGTCACGGTGTAGACGTGGTCGCCATAAAGCGAGATGCTGCGCTTGCGCTGTCCATGCGTGGCGGGAAACGTCTCGCGCGGTGGCAGCGGGTGGCGGTACTCCCACAGCAGGTCGCCCGTGGCGGCATCAATCGCCTGGATTACGTCATTCGGATTCCCCAGAAACATCACGCCGTTGTAGACCAGCGGTGTGGCCTGGTTGATGCCCGGCTCCATGGCGCGCGCCCAGATCAGTTGCAGGTTCTTGACGTTCGACCTGTTGATGCGGTCGAGCGGGCTGTAGCCCCAGGCCTGGTAGTTGCCGCGATAAATCAGCCAGTCCTCGGGCTTGGGCGCCCGCATCGTCTGGTCGGTCACCGTGACGAAGTTCGATATAGGACGCAGCGTTCGTGTGGGCGCGGGCGGTTGCGCCGGCGCGGGCGCCTGGGCCTGTCCCATCGTACTGAACGCGCATACCAATACAACACTCAGCAGGGATTTCTTCATCGCACCCTCCCTTGGCTTCCATCTGGAACCTGTTCGGCGAATCAATGCTTTTACCTCCGGGCTGTCCCGGTGTGGTGACAATTATATCGCCTGACAGGAAAAAGAGTAAGCGGTTTAAGCGATCACCGAAAACGCCATCTTGCCGCCCAGTTCGCCGACGCGGTCGAGCTGCACGCGCAGTCGGTCGCCGATGCGGAAGCGCCGCCGCGTCCGCTCGCCGACCCATGCGCGTTCCTGCTCGCGGAAGCGGTATGGCTGGTCCGTCAGCGTCTCGATGGGAACGATTCCTTCGATGAACAATTCGATCAGCTCGACGAAAAAGCCGAACTTGCCGACGCTGGTGATGAGCGCGTCAAACTCGTCGCCGAGCCGGCTGCGCATGAAGCGAGCCTGCTTCCATTCGATCAGCTCCCGCTCGGCGTCGTCCGCGCGCCGCTCGGCTTCCGAAGACTCGATGGCGATTTCCTGAAGCTCAATTGCCTTGATCGGATCGGGCAGGCCGGATTCGGCCTGGGGCGTGCGTCGCGCCGAAGCGCCGCTCGCCATTACGGCCCGCAGAATCCGGTGGACGATCAGATCGGGATACCGGCGGATCGGCGACGTAAAGTGCGTGTAGCAGTCGAGCGCGAGCGCGAAGTGGCCGGCGTTCTGTTCCCGGTAGCAGGCCTGCTTGAGCGATCGTAGCATCAGGTATGTGAGGATGCGCTCCTCGGGCTTGCCTGCGATCTGGTCGGTCAGGCGCTGGTAGTTGCGCGAGGTGATGGCGATATCTCCGGCCGGCAATTCCACAGTCTGCTGCTTGCGGCCGAAGCGTGCCCGGCGGCCCCCCACCGGAAAGCGTCGCACCGGCAGCGGCCCGATCCCCAGCGAGTAGCCGAACGTCCCGGCGATCTCTTCGAACTCCATCACCTTGACTGGGTCGGGCTTTTCGTGAATGCGATAGAGGCTGGCCACACCGTTCGCTTCAAGGAACCGCGCCACGGCTTCGTTCGCAGCGAGCATAAACTCCTCGATGAGGCGGTGGGCGACGTTGCGCTCGGAGCGCGCGATCCCGGTCATGGTTCCCCGCTCGTCGAATTGGATGACCGGCTCCGGCAGGTCAAAGTCAATCGCCCCCATCCGCTCCCGCTTCTTGTTCAAGATCAGCGCCAGGTCGCGCATGCGCTCGAAGTGCGCGACGAGCGGTGCGTAACGTCCTCGCGCCTCCGCATCCTTCTCCAGCACGGCGTTGACAGCCGTGTAGGTCATGCGCTCGGCGCTGCGGATCACTCCTTCGCAGAACTCGGCGCGCAGAATTTCTCCCTGATGGCCAATCTCCATCAGCGCGGAAAAGACTAAGCGATCTTCCCGGGGTTTGAGCGAGCAAATGCCGCTCGAAAGCTCCGCCGGCAGCATCGGCACGGCGCGGTCGGGAAAATAGACCGACGTCCCCCGCAGCCGCGCCTCGCGGTCGAGCGCCGTCCCCGGCAGGACGTAGTGGCTCACGTCCGCGATGTGGACTTGCAGCTCAAAATTTCCATTCGAGAGCGGCAGCACAACGACCGCGTCGTCAAAGTCCTTGGCGGTTTCCCCGTCAATGGTCACGATCGGCAGATCGCGAAAATCCCGCCGCCGCGCGAGTTCCGCAGCGGGGATCGCCGCCGGGATGGCGCGCGCCTCCTGCAGAGTGTCGTCGGGAAATTCATGCGGCAGATGGTGCTTGCGGATGATGATTTCGACGTCCACGCCGAAGTCGTCGCGCTTGCCAAAAACCTCGATGATCTTTCCCGTGGCGGTCTGCGTCGGAGAAGGGAAGCGGACGATCTCCACGTTCACGACCAGTCCGGTGTCTTGCTGGACGAATTCCCGGCCCGGCTCCCGAAAGTCTGTCGCTGCGCGGCGCCCCCCGCGAGGCTGAGCAGGCGGCCGTTCCTCCAGAAGAATCATGATGGGCTGATAGATGCGGTCGTCATAAGCAACGACAAAGCTTCCGTGGGGACTCCAGCGAAATTCACCGACCACCGTGGGATGGGCGCGATCGAGAACCCGTTGAATCCGGCCTTCGGCGCGGCCCTCGCGCCCCATCCGAATCCCGTTCACCAGCACCCGATCGCCGTGCATGGCGGCGCCCATGGCGTGCGGCCCGATGTAAATGTCCCCGCGCACTTCCGGGAGCGGCTCTTCCGGGATCACGAATCCGTAACCGTCCCGATGGCACACCAGACGGCCGGGGATGGCCGCGCTCCGGCCGCCAGTCCGCTTACCTACTGTCTTCTTGTGGCTATGAAATCCTCGTCGCATGAAACGTTCAGTATAGTCCCTAACACCTAACACCTGACACCTGACACCTGCTTGGGCGAAACCGCTTGACACGATGAGACTTCCCAACTACTCTGCGTGTAGACTGGGTGGTGTCTGTGCAAGCGAGGAGGTCTGTCCAATGCGAGGCGCGATGAAGGTCATATCCACTGGACTGCTTTTTGCATTGATATTGATCCTGATTGCGAGAGTCCCTGCCGAAGCCCAGGGGCTTCCGGACGGGCCGGGAAAAGCGGCGATCGAGCAGTCGTGCAGCCTGTGCCACGGCCTGAACTACATCACGCAGTCCAGCCGCACGGCCTCGGAGTGGCGGAACCTCGTGAGTGACATGGTCTCGCGCGGGGCGCCGCTGACGCTCGAAGAATTCGAGATGGTCTTGCAGTATCTTCCCACGCACTTCGGTCCCCGAAACGCGGCGGGCGCGGCCAGCGTCAACGCGAACCGAGCTACTGCAAGAGAGTTGGAAACCGCCTTGGGGATCTCGGCGCGGGAGGCGGAGGCGATTGTCCGCTACCGCCAACAGAATCCGGCGTTTCGCACGCTGGAAGACTTGAAGAAAGTCCCCGGCATTGACGCGCAGAAAATCGAGGCCGGAAAGGACCGGCTGCTGTTCTAATTGTTTTTCCCGTGAGGTAGCCACGGCATGTACTTTATGCCGTGGGCAAGTTCCGGGTGTGGTCGGGGAAGACCCACGGCACGAAAAGCGTGCCGTGGCTACCACGCATCAAGGAGGGATAGTCCGATGCAAAAGCTGCTCCGCGATTTGATGGACTCCAAGCTCTCGCGCCGCGGGTTTGTAGCGGCCATGGTCTCGGCGGGATACACAGCCGCCGCTGCCAAGGCGGCGCTCCAGTCCGCCGCGCCGTT
>CAYWWM010000155.1:0-6701 GCA_964461735.1 uncultured Solibacteraceae bacterium
CCGCAGAGCCGGTTTCCCGCAATTGACGGAACAGTCTCTCCTCGGCCAACTCAAAGTGGTTCTCGCCAACTACAAGGTCCCGAAACGCATCTTCTTCGCCGACGACCTGCCGCGCAACGCACTGGGGAAGGTGCGGAAGAACCTGCTGCGGGAGCGGCAGGACTACGCTGGCGCCTTTGCGTCACTTGACAGGCCCTGAGGTTTGATGTTAGACATCAGGCCGAAGCCTATGTTTCAGAGCGTTTCGACCAGCCGGATTTCCGAGGAGATTGCCCAGCAGATGCGGCGGGCGATCCTTTCGGGCAAGCTCAAGCCGGGCGACAAACTGCCGACGGAGCGCGAGCTGGTGGAGCAGTTCCGCGCCAGCCGGGTCTCGGTGCGCGAAGCGGTGCGGGCGCTCGAACATCTCGGGCTGGTTCGCATCCAGCGCGGGCACGGCGGCGGGACGTTCGTGACCGGGGCGGATCATCGCCGCGTGGCGGAGTCCTTCTGGGTGAGGATGCAGTTGAGCAAGGGAACGCTCAACCATCTGACGGAAGCGCGGCTGTTGCTTGAGCCGGGCCTCTGCCGGCTGGCCGCGGAGCGCGCCACGGCGCAGGACCTGAGCCGGCTCGAAGCCGTGGTGAGGCAGCAGGAAGCCGCGGTGAAGGCGGGCAAGGAGACGAGCGCCTACGATTTGAAGTTCCACCGCGTCTTGATTGACGCCGCGCGGAACCCGATCCTGGCGCTGACGACCCTGGCCGTGATTGACCTGCTGGTAAACGCGCTGCAAGAAGCGCGGGTGGGAGCGGGGCTGACGGCCCATGTGGTAAATTTCCACCGGGGGATTTACAATGCTCTCTGCGAGCGGGACGGCGAGCGCGCGGCGCGGCTGATGGCCGATCACGTAGCCGACATTCAGAAGCGCCTCCAGCCGCACCTGATCCGGGGACGCGGACCGGCGGCCCCGCGGCAATGGATCAGCGCTCCGCTGCGCGTGGACGAGAGGACCTGGGACAAATAGGATCGAGCGCATGAAATCATCTTCCGCCCGCCCGCGCGCGGGATCGCGCGACGGCGACCAGCCGCGCCGCCTGATCATCGGCATCTCCGGGGCCACTGGAGCGATCTACGGCGTGCGCCTGCTGCAAGTGCTCAAGACGGCTCCCGACTGCGAGTCGCACCTGGTGATGTCGAAGGCGGCCGAGCGGACCGTCGCCTACGAAACCGAGTTCACCATCGCGCAGGTTCGCGGGATGGCCGACGCGAGCTATAACATCGCGGACATCGGCGCGACGATCTCGAGCGGATCGTTCCACACCGAGGGAATGATCATCGCGCCGTGCTCGATGAAGACGCTGGCGGCGGTGGCGAATTCGCTGAGCATTGACCTGCTGGGCCGGGCCGCCGACGTGGTGCTCAAGGAGCGCCGTCCCCTGGTGCTGGTCGTCCGGGAGGCGCCGCTGCACCTGGGGCATCTGCGGCTGATGGTGCGGGCCGCGGAGATCGGCGCTATCATCGTGCCGCCCGTTCCGGCGTTCTACAACTTCCCGAAAACGCTCGACGACGTAGTCAACCACACCGTTGGCCGCATCCTCGACCTGTTCCACATTGACGTGGACATCGTGAAGCGCTGGCAGGGCATGCAGTCTACGGCCAAAGCGGGCGTGTCGCCCAGTGAGCAGTGAATGGGGAGTAGTGAGTAGTGAATCGTCTGAAAAATCGTTTCCGCACTCACCATTCACCACTCACTACTCACCGATCATGCGCAACCCCGACGCAGCTCCTTTTAAGACCACCGGCCGGGTGGCAAGCGGCATCGGCCGCGGCGCGGAGTTTCTCCAGATTGCTTGGGTGCGCGAGGAGCTCCGCCAGAAGCTCGGCCTGACGCCCTTCCCCGGCACGCTGAATCTGCGCGTCGAGCCGCCAGCGCGGGCAACGCTCTTCGCGCGCCGCCAATCGTTTCTGCGCATCGCCGACCCTGCGGCTCCCACGTGTCCCGGCTATTTGCAACGCGTCACGCTGCGGGCGAACGGTCAGGTCTGCCATTCCGCCTACTTGATTCTCCCCGAACTGACCATGTATAAAGACGTGCTGGAAGTCATCGCCGCGGAGAACCTTCGGCAGACGCTGCGACTGCAGGACGGCGATAGGGTGGAGATCGAGGAGTTCCCGGCATAGGCAGGTAAAAAGCGCCATGGTATTTTCCTACGCCAGCGAAGCCCCAGTGATCGAAGTTGCCGCGACGTTCAATATCGCCAGCCATCTGGTAGACCGGAACCTCGCAGCCGGACGCGGGAATAGAGTAGCGATCTATGAAGACGGCCGCACGGTGACCTACGCGCAGTTGGCCGAGATGGTGAACCGCTGCGGGAATGGCCTGCGGTCGCTTGGTGTCGAATCGGAGCAGCGCGTCCTGATGGCCATCCCGGATTCGGCGGAGTTCGTGGCCGTGTTTTTGGGAGCCGTGAAAATTGGCGCGGTTCCGGTTCCCGTCAACACTGGGGCGCGCCCGGAGGATTATCTCTACTATCTTTGCGACAGCGGCGCACGGGCCTTCGTGCTCCACGAGGAGCTTTGGCCGCAGGTGGAACGAATTCTTGTGGACGCTCCGGACCTCGCCCACGTGCTCGTGCTACCGTCGGTCCCCGCGCAGACGCGGACCCTCTCCGTGAAGCCTCCCTCTGGCACTCGGTATCAGTGGCGCGCGCTCGGCGAGCTGCTGGAAACGGCTTCGCCGCAACTCGAAGCCGAGGCGACTTCAAAGGACGACATCGCCTTCCTGCTCTACACCTCCGGCAGCACGGGAGGGCCGAAGGGCGCGGTCCACTTGCAGCACGATATCCCCGTCGCTACGGAGCTTTACGCGATCCCGATTCTGCGAATGACGGAGCAGGATGTCTGCTTTTCGGTGAGCAAACTCTTCTTCGCCTACGGCCTCGGCAACGGGATGTTTTTCCCCCTCAGCGTGGGGGCGGCGGCGGTGCTGAATCCACACCGCCCGAAGCCGGAGACGATCTTCGACTATATTGAAAGGTTTCGGCCCACGCTACTTTTCAGCGTCCCCACGCTCTACGCCGCCTTGCTGCAGACCGCGGAAAAACCAGATCTGAGCAGCATCCGCTTCGGGATTTCGGCGGGAGAAGCGCTTCCGGCAGAAATCTATCAGCGTTTCCAAGAACGTTTCGGAGTCTCGATTCTGGACGGCATCGGCTCGACCGAGATGACGCACATCTTCATCTCCAACCGGCCCGGCGACGTGCGGCCGGGGACGAGCGGTCGCCTCGTCCCCGGCTACGAAGCGAGGATCGTGGACGACGCGGGCGCGGAACTGCCGGCGGGCGAGCTGGGCAATCTTTGGGTAAAAGGCGACGGCGCGGCGGCGTTCTACTGGCGCAAGCAGGAGCAGACGAAGCGCACGATGGT
This sequence comes from uncultured Solibacteraceae bacterium, assembly GCA_964461735.1. Classification (GTDB taxonomy): domain Bacteria; phylum Acidobacteriota; class Terriglobia; order 2-12-FULL-54-10; family 2-12-FULL-54-10; genus CAYWWM01. Next base: position 3,406 of record CAYWWM010000155.1, read on the forward strand.
GGGCGAGTGGCTGATCACCGGCGACAAGTATTACGTGGACCCGGAGGGCTATTTTTGCTACTGCGGGCGCTCGGACGATATGTTGAAGTGCGCCGGGCAGTGGGTTTCGCCGGCCGAGGTCGAGAACGCGCTGCTCGGTTTTCCGGGCGTGGTCGAGGCCGCCATCGTCGGCCTCGAAGACCAGGACGGGCTGGTCAAGCCGAAAGCGTTTGTGGTGATGAACAGAGCCGCCGATGGTTCGACCGAAGAGGCTCTGCGCAATTTTCTGAAAGGAAAATTGCCGGGCTTCAAAGCGCCACGCTGGTATGAATTCGTGAATGAGCTGCCGAAAACGCCGACGGGAAAGATTCAGCGGTTCAAGCTGCGGGGAAAAGCAGTGGTTAGTGAATAGTGAATAGTGGATAGTGGATAGTGAGAGGGAACAATGCCTACGTATCGCGCCGAACACATTGGGAGCTTCCTGCGGCCGCAGGACCTTTTGGACGCTCGCGGAGGCGGGGCGAATTCGGAGCAGTTGCGGGCAATCGAAGACCGCCACGTAGCGCGCGTCCTCGCCAAGCAGAACGAGCTGGGCTTCGAGATTTTCACGGACGGCGAGCTCCGGCGCAGGCACTTCATGAGCGACTTCACCGACGCGGTCGAGGGCTTCGACATGGGCGACGCTGTGGCGCGCATGTGGCAAGCGGGCGAAGCCAAAGGACCGCAGGTCACCAAAATCACGGGCATCGTCACGCAAAAGTTGAGGGCCGCGCGCGCGCTTACGGCACACGAACTTGCGTTTTTGAAAGCGCGCAAGCCCGGCGCGATCAAGATGACGCTCCCGAGCGCCACGCAGTTCCCGGCGATTTCTTTCAAGTGGGGAGTCACGGACAAAGTCTACCGCGACCCGGCCGCGCTGCTGTGGGCCGTCGCCGAGATCATGAAGACCGAGACGGCGCGACTCGCCGCCGAGGGCGTGGACTACATCCAGATTGACGCGCCGCGCTACAGCTACTACATGGACCCGAAGTGGCGCGAGTGGATTCGGACCGAGATGCGGACCGAGCCGGGGGAACTGCTCGATGAGTCCATCCAGGCCGACAACGCCTGTTTCGAGGAGGCGCGCCGGCCGGGCGTTACGCTCGCGATCCACCTTTGCCGCGGCAACAACCGCAGCCAGTGGTACGCTGAGGGCGGCTACGACGCCATTGCCGAGAAAATGTTCGGGACGCTCAACGTGGACCGATTCCTGCTCGAATACGACGACGCGCGCTCGGGGTCCTTCGAGCCGCTGCGCTTTATCCCGCGCGGGAAAACAGTTGTGCTCGGATTGATCAGCACCAAGAAGCCGGAGCTTGAAGACCAGGCCACGCTTGTGCGGCGCATCGAAGAGGCCTCGCGCTACGTGCCGCTCGAAAACCTCGCGCTCAGCCCGCAGTGCGGCTTCGCCTCGACGATGGAAGGAAACCTCCTCACCGAAGAGCAGCAGTGGGCGAAGCTCAAGCTGGTGGTCGAGACGGCGCGGACGGTGTGGAAATGAGCCAGCAGGCCATCCTTCCGTATAATTCGTGGTAGGCTGCAATCGTGCAGTTCGAATGGAGTGCGGAAAAGGCGCAGAGGAACTTCATTAAGCACGGAGTGTCATTCGATGAGGTAACAAGCGTTTTCAGCGACCCGTTGGCAGTCACGATCCAGGACCCGGACCATTCGGACCAAGAGGAGAGATTCTTGACGACCGGCCTCTCCAAGCACCGGCGCTTGATCATCCTCGCGCACACGCACAGAGAGGGGCGGATAAGAATAATCAACGCGCGAGAGGTGACGCCAAGAGAAAGGAGCCAGTATGAGTCCGGAGAATGAACAGGAAGCGCAAGACGAGATGAGACCGGAGTACGATCTCCGAGGGGGCGTTCGGGGCAAGTACTACAAGCAGTACATGGAAGGAACCAACGTTGTGCTGCTCGATCCCGATGTGGCCGCCGTGTTTCGCGACTCCGACTCGGTCAACCAAGCCTTGCGGGTCTTGATCAAGGCAGCCGGACAGATCGCGCAGGCTACCTTGCACAATGCCAAGCAGCGCTAAACCCCAGCGCGCCCCTGATGGAAGGCTTATGCCCAGACTTGGGAAGTGCAAGCTTTGCCTCGAAGGAAAGGAACTTCAGGAGAGCCATCTTTTACCTGCTGCCCTCTATAAGATGATGCGGAGTCCGGGTGCTACAAACCCGCATCCAATCGTTGTGACTCGAAAAGTATCGGTTCAAAGTTCAAAGCAAGTAAAGGCCTACTTGCTGTGTGGCGATTGCGAACAGCGCTTCAATCGGAACGGAGAACAATGGATCATACGGCAAGTTTACAATGGTACAAGCTTTCCTCTCTTGGATAGATTGAACGTAGCCCTACCCATTCATTCAACACGATCCCTTGCAGCCTTCTCGGGATTGGCTGTGGGAATCGATACAGGAAAACTTTCTTACTTCGTGCTGAGTGTACTGTGGCGGGCGTCTGCTCACAAATGGGTTCTGCCGTATGGAGCTCGCAATTTATGGATCGATCTTGGAATCTACAAAGAGCCAATCAGGAAATTCCTGTTGGAAGGGGGTCCTTTTCCATCCGATGTCGTGGTCGTCGTAACGGTCTGTACAGACATACCTTCCCAGCAATCAATTTTCACACCCGCCATTGTCCCGGACAACCAATACCGCCCATACGCATTGCTCACTCGAGGGATCTATTTCAGGGTATTCACAGGGAATATGCTCCCACCTGATATCAGAACCTCGTGCTGCTTTGCTTCATCACGCAAATTGCTTTTCTTAACGACGTGCGAGGATAAATCGCTCCACGCATTCGGCAATCTACTATCAACAGGTAAGCTTTCCCATTCCTTGAAGTAGGTCATTCAATTCACTAGCAGTAATTCTCCAAGCCCATTATCGCGGGTTTGGGAAGGGTCGCACATGTCTACATCCCATCCCACTCGCTCTCGACCATCACCTGCGGCACGACGGCCCCGGCGTCTTCCTCGAAGTTGCGGATGACGGGCGGAGGGAATTTTAGGCCGAGGCGGTCCCACTTGGCGAGAATCTTCTCGTACACTTCACGGCGGATGCGCGAGCGGCGGGCGAACTGCTTCAGGAACTTGTGCTCCTTGCAGGCGTTGATCAAGCACTTCGAGCCGTAGGGACGCTCTTCGGGCGGGTTCTTGGTGGGGTCGAGCCAGGTGGACCAGGTGCTGCGCAGGATGTCAATGTCTTTGGCCGGATCGCAGCGCGTGGACATGGCCCAGAAGACTTGATGAATGTCGGTCGGGTCCACGT
>CAYWWM010000156.1:0-6695 GCA_964461735.1 uncultured Solibacteraceae bacterium
GGCCCGCACGGCCTGATTGACGACGCGCAAGGCAACATCTGGTTCACCGGGCAGCACGGCCACTACATGGGCAAGCTGGATCCGAGGACGGGCTTTGTCACCGAGTACAAGCTGTCGCACCCGGAGGCGCGGTCGCCGCATACGCCCATCATTGCCCCGAACGGCGACGTGTTCTTCACGACCTCGGGCAACAACATGCTGGGGAAAATTGACGGCAAGACAGGCGAAATGACGATGATCAAGCAGGGGCCCAACCCCTACGGCATCCGGGTGAACTCCAAGGGCATTCCCTTCTTCTCCTTGTACGGCACCAACAAGCTGGGCAGCCTGGATCCGAAAACCATGAAGGTCACGGAATACACGCTGGCGCCTGCGGGCGCTCGTCCCCGGCGTCTCACCATCACCCCGGACGACGTGGTCTGGTACGGCGACTATGCGCGCGGCTATCTGGGCAGCTACGATCCCAAGACCGGGAAGTTCAAGGAATGGGCGTCACCCAGCGGGCCGGACTCCCAGATTTACGGGATCACGCAGGTCGACGGGATCATCTGGTACAACGAGTCGGGCGTGCGGCCGAACACCATCGTGCGCTTCGACCCCAAGACGGAGCAATTCCAGAGCTGGGCGATCCCCTCGGGCGGAGGCGTGGTGCGCCACATGATGCCCGATAAGGACGGCAACATCTGGCTCGCCGAAAGCGGCGTGAACAAAATCGGAGTGGTCGAAGTGAAGCAGGTCACTCGCACCTCCTCGCTCCGGTAGCATCGCGTCGAATCACAAACGGATCGCATACACCAAGAGCCGGGCCTCCAGGGTCCGGCTCTTTTGATTTTGCGCGTCTGGAACTGAGGAGCTTATGGACAAACAAATGTTGTTTCCACCGGAAAGCCCAAATTCGGAGAAGCAAGATCCCAGCGCAGACTCACGCTCACGTCGTCGGATAACCCGCCGTTGTTTTCTGAAATCCAGCACAGCGGGGCTTCTCGGTGGGGCTTTCGCGGCCGGCATGGCTTTGCCCGAAGAATCTTTGGCCCAAAATCCTCCGGCCGGAAGCGGCACCAGCGGGCGGCGCATTCTGCTGAGAGGAGGCATCGTGCTCAGCATGGATCCCAGTGTCAGAGACTTCGAGAGAGCCGACGTGCTGATCGAGGGGAAGAAGATTGTGGCTGTCGGTCCGAATCTCCGGGCGACGGCGGCGGTCATTGACGCCACGGACCGGATCGTTCTGCCGGGATTTATTGACACGCACCACCACCAGTATGAAACGGCCCTGCGCGGGATCCTCGCCGATGGCATTCTGACCGGCCCGAGAAGTTATCAGTCCGACATTCAGGGCATCTTGACTCCCGTTTATCGCCCGGAGGACGCCCAGCTCTCGGAGCTGGTCGCCTCGTTGAACCAGATCAATTCCGGAGTCACCACCGGCGTGGACACCTCGCAGGTCTCTCACACGCCGGAGCATACCGATGCCTGCATTGCTGGGCTCCAGCAGGCTGGTCGCCGAACCGTTTTCGCCTATTCGCAGGGGGTAGGTCCCGGAGTCAAGTATCCGCAGGACATCCGGCGGCTGCGTATGCAGTACTTTTCCTCGGAGGAGCAGTTACTGACGCTGGCCATGGGAGGAGGGGCCAACGCCAACACCTGGGCGCTGGCCCGCGAGGTGGGTGCGCCGATCGTCAACCATATCGTCGGCAATCCGGGTGTGCTCCAGGACTTGGCCCGGCTGATGGGCCCGGACAACGAATATATCCATTGCACCCGGCTGACGGAGGCCGCGTGGAAACTGATTGCCGACACCGGCGGGAAGGTCTCGATTGCGCCCGCCATCGAAATGCAGATGAAACACGGGATGCCCCCGTTCCAAGCTGCGCTCGATCACGGCATCCGGCCCAGCCTCAGCATGGATGTCGAAACGAATATGGCCGCCGATATGTTTACGATCCTGCGGTCGGCCTTCACATTGCAGCGGGCGTTGCTGCATGAGCGTGCCCTGGCAGGCGAACAGAACCTCCCGGCTTTGCTCACCTGCCGCGACGTCCTGGAAATGGCCACCATGGAGGGTGCCAGAACCGCTCATCTGGACCATCGAGTCGGTTCGCTAACGCCCGGCAAGGAAGCCGACATCATCCTGCTGCGCACCGACGACATCAACGTGTTTCCGCTGAACAATGCGCCCGGGGCCGTGGTCACGCTCATGGACACCAGCAACGTGGACACCGTCTTGATTGCGGGGAAAATCAGGAAGTGGAAAGGCAGGCTGTTGGGCGTTGATCTCCGCAAGCTCCGCCAATCGCTCGACCGGGCTCGCGACGGGATTCTGGCCCGGGCCAACTATCGGCCGAATCTTCTCAATACGTGCTGTCCCCGCTGAAGCACGCTCGCGTCGGACGCCACGGGAATCTGTAAAACCCCGAGAGCCGGACCTCGACGGTCCGGCTCTCTCATTTTGGGCGTCAGGCGGAGGTGAATCGGCCCGCGGTGCACTGGTCGGAACGGCACAGCTGAATCAGTTTCGGTCATGCGACCAAGACTTCATTGTTCCCCGGCGAACATGACATTTTCGCTGGAACAATTCATTTGACATGAGCCTGTCAGGGCGCGTAGGATTTGCTTCGGGCGCGAGCAAGCCTGGACCGAAGAGCGGGGTTTGGGGAAGCGTGCCCCGCCGCGCAGGTTGTGTCGCTCTGGCGACCAAGATAGACGCATCCCCTTTAGGAGGCTCGCGCCCTTCGCATTCCTTTTCTGAGGCTCTCAAGAAAAACCGCAAGGGAATATAACCTGGATTGTCGCGACTCTAGCCAAGTCCCAACCGCAGTTTCGCTTCTACGAGTGAAAGGGTGGTGTTCTTCTGCTTCGCGCGAGACTCCAACAGCCGCATGAGTGGCTTGTTCTGCCGGGTCAACTCGATCTCCCGGTTGAAGTCGTCAATCTCGGCCAGGATGAACTCGTCGCCCACGGCAGACCGAAGGATCACGTTTTCGCGACGAGCGCGCTGAAGCAAAGCATTCACCGTTCTCGCCCGTTTGGAGACTTTGATGGTTCTCATAATTGGTATTCCTTGCCGTGAATGAACAGACGGCTGCCTTCTTTATAACCGACCGCTTCCACTTTAATCAACTGATCCTCGGAATCAATGTCGTAGAACACGCGAAACCGATCCGCGCGGAGTTCCCATTCCGCGAGTTGATTCGGGCGGAGACGCTTTCGATTGCGAGTCTCAATTGCCGGCTCCTGACTCAACTGTTCCTCCAGCAATGCCACGATTTGCTTCTGGTCTATCTTTTTGAACCAGCGGAGATCTTCGATGGCTTGTGGAGTGAAAGTAATCTGGAACATTGGAATAGGATCAACTTCGAGCAGCGCGTTGCCGCCGCCGGGTGGACTCGGGGCCCAGGTGCCGATCGGCGATTCCCAGCACGGCTTTGGCCAGGCGGGCGGAGTCGTGGCGGACCCACTTGGAGGGAGGATCGCCGGGGCGGTCCGCGGGAACCAGGTTGGCGGTGACCACGCGCAGGCCCCGGTCCATGAGCTGCGGCAGGTCAATCAGGACGGGGCGGGAGCGTTGCGCCAGATAGCGCCGCTGTAGACGAAGCGGAATCGGCGCGCCGTTGAGCAGCACCACGTCGAAGAACCGCAGCCCGCAATGTTCCTCAATGGTTCGCAGGTGATCCGAGGCCGTGAAGCCGCTGGTTTCGCCGGGCTGCGTCATGAGGTTCGCAATGTAGATTTTTACGGCGCGAGAGCGGGCGATGGCCGGCGCCACTCCTTCCACCAGGACGTTCGGGACCACGCTGGTGAACAGCGAGCCGGGTCCGACCGTGATGACGTCGGCTTGCCGGATGGCTTCGAGCGTCTGGGGCAAGGGCCGGCAGGGCAACGGGGCGAGGCGGATGCGGGCAATGCGCCCGCGCGTGCGGGAGATCTTGGTTTCTCCCTCGACGATGCGGCCGTCCTCCAGGTCCGCTTCCAGACGCACGTCGGACATCGTGGAAGGGAAGATGCGGCCGCGGATCGCCAGAACTTCGCCCGAGAGCTTGACGGCTTCTTGAAAATCGCCGGTGACCGAAGTGAGGGCTGTCAGAAACAGATTCCCGAAGCTATGTCCCTTCAGGCCCCGGCCGCCGGGAAATCGGAATTGAAACAGGCGGGACAGCAGCGCTTCGTCCTCGGAAAGCGCCACCATGCAGTTGCGAATGTCCCCGGGCGGCAAGACCTGGAAGTCGCGCCGCAGCCGCCCGGAACTCCCGCCGTCATCCGATACCGTGACCACGGCAGTGAGATCGCTCAGGCGGCCCGCTGCGTCCCGCGAGGAATCCTTGCCGCGAAGGCCGCCGGACCCGTCAGGGCGCTGCTCCGTGTACTTCTTGAGACCCTGCAGGAGGGTGGAGAGACCGGTGCCTCCGCCGATGGCGACAATCCGCATTTCCGCTAACCCAAAATTCTGGCCCGATCAAACAGGCTTTTCCGGGTAGAGCAATTCCGTAAACCGAGGGTCCTCAGCCAAGCCCGAGAAATCCGGATCATTCTGAGCCAGATATCGGTTCCGCGCATTCAAACCGATGGCGTGCTCCAGGTGCTCCATCGCCTGTTCGGGGTTGTCGCGCAAGGCGGAGGTGCTGGCGAGAGCGTAGTGGATATAGTCGCATTGGGGAGCCAGCTTGAGCGCCTTCTTCAAGGCCGCCTCGGCGTCCTCGAGCATTCCCTGATTCGCCAGTTGCACGCCGTAGTTGTAATGATCCTCCGCCGTCTTGAGTTGCACGGCGGGACGCGCAAGCCGCTGATTGCAGATGTTTAGGTATATCCTGGCACGCTGCGCCAGATCCGACGTCGCGGTTTCCGCCAGCCGGTCGAACGCACTGCGAGCTTGGCCATAATGATTGTCGTTGAGCAATCTCACGGCACTTTCAAATTGGGCCAGCGCATGCTGGTAGGCGATCTCTTCGGCCGTAGGTTTCCGGAGGATCGGCGGCGGCGGAGCCTTGCTTTTCTTGGCTCGAAGCGTCGCCACGGCTGCAACTTTCGATCCTCTGCGCTTGGACCTGCTTGCGGATTCCCGGCTGGCTCTCGGGAACCTGCCGTTCGCGGGGCGAGGTTTCACAGACGATTTGCGAATCGGCCGCTTGCGCTTTGGTTTGGGACCCGGTTTTTTCATCCACTCGCAGCCAAAGGAGGGAAACTGCTAACCCCAAGCGAACCTAGATGAAGCCTTTTACCTATAACAGATGCGCAAGCCCGCCGTCAAGCAACCCCTTCCTACGGATTGCAGTCATTTCTTGCGGACTGCAGGATGAGCAGACCTGGAGGCGGCACGCTTGAAAGGCAGGCAGCCACGACTGTGGCAGAAATACCACGGTACAAGGATTGTATAATATTTTACAAGTAATTATCATTACAATGACTTGCAAGCGATGCGAAGAAGGGCATCCGATTGCTCTAAAAATCTTCGATGTTAGGGGGAGGTGACGGGGTGAGTTTTCAGCATACGATTTCTTCCTCGGAGGAAGTCTCCGGGGTGGGGCTGCACAGTGCCGTGGCGGTCCGCATCCGGCTGCTGCCCGGAGCGGCTAGCCAAGGGATTATTTTCCGGCGCACTGACCTCGATGGTTTTGACATCCCGGCATCGTGGAAGCACATTGCGCGAGTCAGCTACGCCACCAGCCTGATGCGCAAGGGCGTGCTGATTTCCACCACCGAGCACCTGCTGGCGGCCCTCTACGCGATGGGGGTGGACAATGCCGTCGTGGAAATCAGCTCGCTCGAGCTGCCGATTCTGGACGGCAGTTGCGCGCCGTTCATCCGCCTGGTGAAGCAGGCCGGGCTGCGGCGGCAGCGCGCCCGGCGCAGCTACCTGCGGCTGCTGCGCCCCGTGGAGGTGGCCGAGGGTGGCAAGCGCATTGCCGTGTACCCCTATGACGGCTTCCGCCTCACGAGCAGCATTGACTTCCCGCACCCGTTGATCGGCCGGCAGACGCTGGAGTTCGAGCTCACCCCCGAAGCCTTCGAGCGCGAAATCGCGCCGGCGCGGACCTTCGGCTTCCTCGACGAGATTCCGCAGATGAAGGACATGGGGCTGATCCGCGGCGGCTCGCTGCAGAACGCGCTGGTCTTCACGCGCGATTCCGTCATGAACGAGGGCGGCTTGCGCTTCCCCGACGAGTGCTGCCGCCACAAGATTCTCGATCTCATCGGCGACTTGGCGCTGATCGGCTATCCGTTGCGCGCGCACGTCGTCGCCGAGCGCGCCGGGCACGCCATGCACACGGCCCTGGTGCTGAAGCTCGTGCGCGACCGCTCGCTCTGGGAACTGGTCACGTCGGAGGAGGCCGCTCCCGAACCTGTTTCATCCTTGCCGCCGCTCGCTCTCGGCCACGCCGCCTCGGATTAGTTAGAAATCAGAGCCCCGACCGTGAGGGAGGGGGCCAGCGCTGTTTGATGAGTGACTTCTAGCTCCTGACTCCTGCTTTTCTCCGTTCCTTCGGTTCCTTCGGTTGCTTCGGATCTCTCGGAATTTTTCGGTTGACTTCGCCCGATGATCCAGCATCCGGAATTCGGCATCCGGAATCCCGCCCCATTCCCTACTCCCTACTCCCTGATCCTTCCATTCTGACTTCTGCCTTCTTGACTTCTGCTCTTCTGTCCCTTTCGCAGCAAGTAGGCTGCCAAGGACACCAGGCCCGAGTAGCGATATGACGCGT
>CAYWWM010000157.1:0-6685 GCA_964461735.1 uncultured Solibacteraceae bacterium
TGCTTTTACCGGAACGGTGCGTGGCCGAAAGCAGATACTTGGCGATCTTGCCTTCCCTGTGTGTGCCATATCAAACCGCGGGTGAGTTTCGGGTCGAGAGCCCGATGCACGACTTTTTCCACTCCCGCTGTCTGGTGCTGGCGCAAGATGTATTTGCGCAACTCCTCTTCTTGTTCGGCGAAAACGATGTAGTCCTTCAGCAATTTGAGCACATGCGGGATCGCGCAGAAGCTTTTGATCTTGGCTTCGAGGTTGCCCACTTGCTCGTGCTTCCAGGTAAGGATATTGCGCCGGAGTGTATTCCACGTTACGCCGTAGGCAAATCCGATGGCCTCGGTGGTGGTGAACAGCATCTCCGGCACCATGACTTCGGGCGTCTCGTCGTGATAACGGCGGATCTGGTCAACTCCCAGCGCGATCGCCTCATCCTTACTCGCATTCTTGCACTCGATGACGAGCACCGGAATTCCGTTGATGAGAAAGACCACGTCCTCTCGAGTGCCGTAATGGCCGTTGTGGAAATAAAATTCTTCGGTCACCTCGTAAACGTTGCGCCACTTTTCGCGCGGGCGGCCACCGTCGCCGTAATCAATCACGGTCAGGTCTAGTTCCCGGTCCTCCTCGGCGCAAAAGAATTTTCCTTGATTGCGGAGGTAGGTGAGAAAATCACGATTGCCAGCGATATCCGCATTGAGCCGTTGGAACTCGCCGACCAACGCGCCTTCGGCCTCTTTGTATTTGGGATTGAACTCGACTACCTGGGAGTGAAGCAGATCGCCGAAGTAGAGAGACGCCAGCCGGACTCGGTCTTCCGGCGTAGTGCCGTCAGTATCGAAGCCGCGCCGCTTTTCAGCTTCGGCGCGCGGAACATATAACCACCCGATCTCCTGCGCATAGGCGAGAATACGGGCCTGGACGGTTTTGTGTTCGCCGGGTGCGGGCATGAATTACGCGACGCGGTCGTCGAGCTTCCACACGCGCACTTTTCTACCTCGCGCGCGCAACACCGGAGCGGCCATTTCTTGGAGGCGCACTACAACTCTGACCTTTTCCGGGAAAGGCAGCGCCGCCAGCCTGCGCCGCCGCGCTTCCTTCGCGGCGAAAAGCCGCGCAATTTCCGGTTTCAGGGTGTCCATTGCTTCCATTTCTCTTCCAGGCCGTGGCGCTGGAGCACGCCAGCCAGATAATTCATATCCAGTTCCGCCTGCTCGCGAAAGATGCGCACCCGTTCCCGGTCCTTGTCACGGCCGGTCTGCAAACAGATGGCGATAAGATGTTCCGCCCGCACCACTCTTGTGGGCGTGTCCTCGTATGAAGTCTCTCGCGCCTCTCCCAGCGCCTCGTCCAGCAAGGCATTGTAAGCGGGAAGAAACTGCACCGGCACACCCTCGATGAGCACGCACTCCCCTTCCTCAATATAACCCCGCGCCCGTAGGGCCTCGTAAAGCGGGGCCAGCGAGAGCAAGCCGGCGGCACTTTGCGGCAGGACCACGAACACGTCCAGGTCGAACGTGAGCAGCGGTTCGACGTAAAAGGTCGCGCCCATCGCGCCGCCAATCGCATAGCGGTCGATCACCCCGCCACGTTCCAGTTCGTTCAAAACCTGCAAGGTGCGTTTCATCGCCAGATTTCCGTACAGTTTAACACAGCATCACCGGCAACCTCCAGCTCGGCAAGTCGGGGTCTGAAGCCTAAAGCCGCGCTGTCAGCAAATGTCGCTCCGCATTTAGTTCTGGAACAAGCTGTTCCAGAATTTCGGCTCTCCCATAAACAGCAAAGAACTGGCGCATCCGCCAAAGATTATCCGCCGAGAACCCTCGGACGGCTGGGAATGCCTTCTTGAGGTCGCGAGAAAGCATCTCTACTACCGACTGGCCCCAGCCGAGTTTCTCCTGCCGTTCAACGATGCCCCGTCCGATGTTCCAATAGAGCAAGATGAGATTCTGGTTCACCGCCCGCGCGGCGGAAATACGGGCGGATTGTATGCGGGCCTTCAATTCGCCGACAAAGGCCGAATATTCCTGGCTGATGACTGCCTTCCGCGTCATCGCCACGACCCTTTTTCTTCAACAAGCTGCTGAAGATTCGGCGACAACCCGCCGCTAAATTCTGCAACAGGTCGTTGCGGAATTTCACCCAGATCGAGGTCGTTGACCCGAATCTGCGCCGTCATCAACTGGTGTAGCAAAGTGCGGAAGAGGTCGGTGAGTGACTGTCTCTTCATTTCAAGCAGCTTGCCCTTCGCTACAACTGTCTCCAAAACAGCGCTGATTTCCTCTTGAACCACAACACGCGGCAGCGGTAGAAGAATAGCTTTCAGATTGCCCTGGTTAATGCTTGATTGGGCAACAGCTCGCTTGGCGCTACCAATGATCTGTTTCTTACAGATCGGAGAGTTGAGCAACCGCAATATATAGAGCGGAATTGCCCGCTGCTCATCGACCCGAAACCGCATCATATTGGACTCGAAAACCATCGGCTCCGTCAGTTCACCAACAAGGGCAGTCTTGCCCAGATGCGATAGACTATTCACCCGGTTTGTGACGATGTCGTCTTCCCTGAGCGCATATAGCTCCGTCTCCACAGCATCAGTCGTTACTCGATTGGGTGCCGAAGTCACAACATCACCATCGTTGCTAAAGTCATTGATCCGTAAAATTCGCGTCCCCGATCCGTAGGCGGAGCTGTGTTTGTAAAGACCGTTTTTTGGATCTTCGGAGATCACTTCTCCAAGTTTCTTTACATCCCAACTCTCCGGCACGGGGCCGATTTCGGTTTGTTTTTGGGGTTCGCCGCGGAGGCCTTCGCTGAAGAGTTTGTGCAGCAGCGCCTTTTTCAGTTCCGTGGTCAGCGCGATCAGCCGCTCTTGCTGCTCGATCGCCTGCTGCACCAGCCCCAACACCGCCGCAATCTTCCGCTGCTCAGCGAGGGGTGGGATTGCCAGAGGCAACTCGCACAGTTTCGACTGAGAGAGGTTGGGAATGGTGGTGACGTTGCCGCGCCCAAAGTAGAGATTGCCGAACTCAAACGCATACCAGAGCCAGAAAAGAACGAACTGGGCATCGGCAGCTTCTGAAGCCCGTATTCGCGCCCGGTGAAGATGGTTTTGATAGTAGCAGCGGGAGATGACGCCCCGCCAAATTGCGGTTCGCCCAATGTCACCACCTTCGCAGATGAGCAAATCGTCAGGCTTCAGCGTGAGGCGCGATTCGTCCGCTTCGCTGAAGTGCATTTCATCGAGGTCGGACAAATCCAGGCGATTCCAGAAAACATTCTTGGTGCGCAGAAATGGCCGCTGGTTATCGCCGGTGCGGTTTTTCTTCGAGACCTGTCTTCCTTGTTGAACGTCGAAAAGAGAGTCGAAGCGACCAACCCGCCAGTCGGGCGGGAGTGTGCCGAGTTCGGTTGATGTGAGCGCGTCCATATCAGATATGCAAAGCCACCGCGTACTGCGCTTGCTGCTCCCGCACCACCAGCGCCCGCTCCCGCTCCAACTCTTCGCGCAGCGCTTCCTCCGTCGGCAGATAGAGCATGTATTTCGATGCGAACAACTGCCGGTTCTCGTTCAGCACGGAGTATTTCACTACGGTGTGGTCTTTCTCCGCGCACAGGACGATGCCGACGGTGGGGTTGTCGTCCGCGCCTTTTATCGTGTCCTCGAATAGCCGGACATACATGTCCATCTGGCCGATGTCCTGGTGGGTAAGTTCGCGGGTTTTGAGATCGACCAGGACGAAGCATTTGAGGATGTAGTTGTAGAACACCAGATCGATGAAGAAGTCCTTGGTCTCCGTCGAGATGCGCTGCTGGCGGGCGACGAAGGCGAAGCCTTTGCCGAGTTCGAGCATGAAGGCCTGGAGTTTGCCGATGATGGCTTGTTCGAGTTCCGCCTCGCGGAATTCGTGCGCGTCAGGAATATCGAGGAACTCCAGGACGTAGGGATCCTTGATGAAGTCCTGGGGCGTGGAAGCGAATGGGGCGGTCTTCTGTTGCATCTCCTCAGTGACCGCCGCCTTGTCCCGGCTCATCAGCAGCCGCTCGTAGTAGAGGGAGTTAATCTGCCGTTCCAGGGCACGCACCGGCCAATTTTGTTCAGCGGTTTCTTGGAGATAGTAGGCGCGGGCTTTCTCGTTCTCGACGCGAATCAGCGCCTTGTAGTGGGTCCAGGTCAATTCTCTCCGCAGTGCGGAGAGAATTGGAAAGCACTGATAGAACTGCCTCATGTTCCACAGGCTCTGAACCGAAAAGCCCCGGCCGAACTCGCTGCCCAGACTTTCCGAGAGTCGCTGGATCAGTTGCGCCCCATAGCCCGCACGCTCTTCGCCGCGCTGCTCCTCCTCGACGATTTCCGCCCGACGTTCCAGTAGGCTTCGACCATGGCGAAATTGACGGCCCGGTAGGCGTTGACGCGGGCGGCGCGGAGGATTTCGGCGACGGATTGGTAGAAATCTCGTTGAGCTACCCCCTCACCCTGACCCTCTCCCCGTGAAGTGGGAGAGGAGACTTTTTTCTGGACGCTGTTGGTTTTTCGTTTGGTTGTGGGTGCCTTCCTTTTCATATGCCTATCCCCGCGAGTATGGCCTTCAAGGCCTGATCCGTTTCCCTGGCTTCATCTTCCAGCGCGTTCAGTTCTTCCATAATCTCGGCAATCGGTCTGTACTCGTCCGCTTCGCCTGTGTGGATGTAGCGACTAGGTGAAATATTGAAATCGTTCTTGGCGATGTCCTCGCGGCTAACGATGCGCGAGTATTTCTCTATTTGCTTCCAACTAGAGAACGTGTCAGCGATGCGCGGGATGGCGTCGTCGGGGATGTAGTTCTTCGGGTCGCCCTTGGTGAAGTCACGGCTGGCGTTGAGCAGGAACAGTTTGTCCTTCCGCTCCTTCGACTTGGCCTTGTTGAGGAAGAGAATAATTCCCGGCGCTGTGGTGTTGTAGAAAAGATTTTCCGGCAGGTAGATGACACCTTCGATCAGATCCTGTTCGACAAACCACTTACGAACATCTTTTTCTTTGTTAGTATTTGCGTTGCCGGAGCCGCGCGAGGCGGCGCCGGTGTCGAGCACGATCGCGGCGCGGCCTTTTGAATTCATGCTTGCGAGGACGTGCTGCATCCAGCCCCAGTCGGCTTTGCCGCCGGGAAAACCCGCGCCTTTGGGAAAGCGGTCGAGCTCATCGGCGTCGTAGTCCTTTTCCTTGAACTCGTTCTGGTTCCACATTGGGTTCGCGACAACGCAGTCGAAAGTCTGGAGACGATTGCCCCGGCGGAACTTGGGTTTGCGGAAGGTATCGCCGATCTGGATCTCGCCCTCCATGTCGTGGATGATCATGTTCATGTTCGCCATTGCCCACGTCCCTGGCTCATTTTCCTGGCCGTAGAGCTTGGCAGGGGCGAAGGTCTTGCGTGAGCGCAGGCTCATTTTTTCCTGCAAGACCAGCTCGCATTTGATGAGCAATCCCGCAGAACCGCAGCACGGATCGTAGATATCCATCCCCGGTTCAGCGTCCATGATGCGAGCGATGACGAAACCAACCTCCGTCGGCGTGTAAAACTCCCCGGCGCTCTGGCCACTGCCTTCGGCGAATTTCCGGATGAGATATTCATAACTCCGCCCGATAATGTCGGGTTCCACGTCGTTCAGCCCTAAACTTGGCGCTGATCGCCTCGATGAGATTGGATAGGCGATCGTCGTCCAGGTCGCGCTGGCCGTGAGTTGTAGCGTTGAAATCGACACGGTCGATGATGCCTTTGAGCAGCGGGCTAGCATCCGCGATTGCGCGGAGCAGCGTGGTGAGTTGCTCGCCGATCTTGTCCGAAAGCGTGCGAATGACGGACCAGACAGGATCGTCAGGGTTCTTCGGTTTCAGCGGCAAGAAAAACCGTACGAGCTTCTTGTCGGCTTTCACCAGCTTGAATGCCTTAGCCCGCGAGCCGACCTTCTTCGCGATCCGGTTCAACTCATCGTCAAACACGTCGCAAAGCCGCTTGGCGAAAATGAGCGGAAGAATGAATTCCTTGTACTTCGGCGCATCCTTCGCTCCGCGAATCGAGCACGCCGCATCCCAGATCCACGATTCGAGCGATTTGTCCTTGTTTCCGTTGTTTGCCATTAATTAACAATCTTCCTACTTCTTAAAATCTTTTCTCGCGGGCGTCTTGAGTTTCTTAACCTGCGCGCGCCCTGACTTCAGCGGAAAGTTACGGATAGCCAGACCACGTGAAGCCGAGATATTGGTGTCGCTAAGATTGCGTACCTCCCAGCCAGCGGCGGAGAGCATGCGGTCGATCTTCTCTCTAGCCTGATCTTTGGGAAACGGCATACAGTTAGATCCACTTGGTCAGTTACTCGATGTGCGGGCGAAGGTGCGAAACTTGCTAATTCTACAACGATTTTAGATGTTGGAAAAGGCAAAAAGTGCTGAAAAAACTCTTTGTCCCTGGGCCTTTTTGACCAAGCTGGGAGCACTCTGATACAGTTTCTTCTAATAATCCCTTGAACCCTCTAACTCAATATCCTTTTTTTAGCGGCGAAAAGCCCCGAATCTGCGGCCACCGGGGGGCTGCGGGTGTGGCGCCTGAGAACACCCTGGTTTCTATCCAAAGAGCTTTCGATGACGGGGCACAATTCGTTGAGATCGACGTGCGGGGCACAAAGGACGGAGAGGTCGTAATCATCCATGACGCGA
>CAYWWM010000158.1:0-6660 GCA_964461735.1 uncultured Solibacteraceae bacterium
TGCTTTTTGAGGCGCGAACCGTAAGGGCACGGTTTCAACCGTGCCGTAAAGAGCCCATAAAAACAGGGGCTTCAGCCCCTGAGGGACCGTCCGTTCTTCTCCGTTGCGCCATGAAACGCATTTTTGAAACCAGTTCTCACCTCTGTTTTATTCGAAGATCTCCGGCAGATTGTAGATCTGCACGATTCCATCCCCTCCCACGAACAAATCTCCGGTCTCCGCATTGAAGGCCAGGCGGCGGCCCATCAATTGGGAAGCGGGGGTGGCGTTGAGGGTGGCCCAAGGCTCCACGTCGCCGCTGTCGCCATACTGCCACACCCCGATAAAATGGCCGTCGCCGTAGAGTTCCGCGCCCGGCCTGGCGCCCGGCAGCGAACGATCCCTGCGGCGCGCCGCCGCAATAATCTTTTTCCCTTCCGGATAGAGCTTCACGTCGCGGGTGATGAAGCGCGTGCCGAGACCCGTTTTCGGGCCCGAAAGGATGGACCGCGGGACCGCATCGCCCTGATCGGTGCGGTTGAAAAACACGATGGCGCTGTCGGTGGTAACAGCCAGCAGATTGTTTAGCGGGTCCACCTCCACGCGGATCGGGCGGTCCAATTTCGTCCTCGGACCGTGAAGGATGCGAATCGGCGCTACGTCGCCGCCCACGTCGCTGCGGAACACCAGGATCGAATCGGTGGTGTATTGGGCGACGTAGATTTCGCGGTGCGCGGCATCCACGGCCACGTTGTCGGGCTGATTCAGCATCGTCTTCGGCCCTTGAATGATCCGCAGGGGGTCTTCATTGCCGCTGGCGCCGCCGCGGAAAATCAGAATCGCCTGGGCAAAGGGATTGGGGACGGCCAGCTCATCCCGGACCGTGTCGAGCGCGATGTAATGGCTGGTGCGCGCCTGGAGCGTCTTGGCGCCTTGAATCACTCGCGTGGGAACTGCATTTCCATCCGCCGAACTGGCGTAAACCGAGATCCTCGGCTGGCTCACTCAGTTCGGAACCAGAATCTCATTGCGCTTCGGGTCAAAGGCCACCGCACCGATTCTTCCCATACTGGCATGGGGAGCGTTGTCCGCCGCCGTGCGGATCACCCGCAGCGGCGCGACGTTGCCCTGCGCCGCTCGCGGATACACCGCCGCGATGTGATTGTCCCAACTGGCCACCCAGAGCTCGTTATGCTTGGAGTCTATCGAAACCCCCACCGGGCCTTTCAACTGCGTAGCCGCTCCCCGGAGGACGCGGGTCGGGGGCACGTCGCCCGTGGCGTTGGCGGCGAAGAACAGCACGGAATCGTCGCCGGTATTGGCGATCACAATCTCGCCACTCACGGGGTCGCGCGTAATTCCATCAGGCAGATTCAGCCGCGTGCGCGCGCCTTGGATGACGCGCACGGGCGCCGCATCGCCGTTCGCCGTCCGGGCATAGACCGTAATGGAGGGAGGCAGGAATTTCCCAGTGGAAGGACCGAGCGGCAGCACGCGCCCCGGCACGTTGTAGCCGAGCGAGGTTCGCGTGAGGCTGTCGGGACCCCGGACCTCGCCTTCGCCGGGTACCGTCTCGCGCCAGTGGCCATGATTGGTCACGAAGATCTCGTTCGTGGCGCCGTTCACGTAGAGGCCGTGAGGATCGGCCAGCCCCGTCTTGGGACCCTGAATGAAGCGCACAGGCTCGTCTTTTTCCTGGAAGGTTCTCCGATAAACGTTGATCCGGTTGACGTGCTGCGTGGTGATGAAGAGTTCGTCATGCTCGGCATCCAGAAAGACGCCGGCGCTGGCGCGGGGAATGATTCCGTTCAACTGTCGCGCGGGAGGCGCGTCGCCGTTGGCCTGCATCGAGAAAACGTTCAACGCCCCGGTCTCGCCGCTGATGGTGTACATCTCCCCGTGCTCCGGCGACAGGGCGATCCCGCACACCATGCCCATGTCCGTGTTGGGGCCGGCGATTCGCCGGCGCGGCTCCATAATGCGGTCCGTGGGAGTGAACTGCGTGGGATAGACGAGAATGCTGGCCCCGGCCGACTCCTTGTCGTTGGCCATAAAGACCTCGCCCCGCTCCGCGTCAATCGCCACGGCGCGAAAGACCGGGTTAGGGTCCGTGAGCACGCGGGCCGGCGGGCGGTCTAAGACCAGAGGACGCCGCTCGGATGCCGCGCCGCCCTGCTGCGCAAACGCCACGCTGGGCCAATCGCGAGTCTGGATCCAGAACGCCGTTGCGAGCAAAACCGCCGCGAGTGCGCTCCAGCGAAACGTGGACCAAACGAGTCTTCCTCCCATGTTCTTTCCCTCCTTATGTGAGCTTTGTATAATATAGTGACAGATGTGAGAGTTTCGTCAGGGCACGCCTTCAGTCGTGCCGTTCAGCCAGGCACAAAACGTCGGCTTTAGCCGCTGAGGGAAGTCGGATACCCGCAGCGTGTGCCCATCGGGTTGGTAAAGACATCCCTCAGGGGCTAAAGCCCGTCGTCCTTCGGCCCCTTTTCGGCATGGCTGAAGCCATGCCCTGACGATCCCGGCTGGCCGGACCCCGCGCTTCCGGACGGCCGCCACAGACCGCTAGCCGACGTCCAGCTTGAGCAGCCGCGCGGCATTTTTGTACAGAATCAATTCTCGCTGCGCCTCGCTGGTGTTCGAAAGCGCCACGGCGTTCAAGTTTCTCCAGTGCAGGTAGGCGTCGCGGTCGCTCGGCGGCAAATAATTCCTGGGATCGGGACGCCCCCAATCGGACCCGAAGAGGATTCGGTCGGCGCCCGCATGTTGCACCGCAGCGTCAATCAGCTCCACCGGCCCCGCGCCGATTTCGAGATACACATTCGCGTACGTCGCCAGGATGATGACGGCCTCCCAGCCGCCGCCGTACATGAAGTTTTTCCCGCCCGCGTCGCCGAGAATCAGTTTGGCCTGCGGGTAGGCGCTGGCGATTTCGCCCACGTAGCCGGGACTTCGCTCCGCATAGCGGCCCGCGCGAACTCCAAAGAAGACCGGAACATCGAATTCCATGGCCAGTTCGACAATCGGGAAGGCCTTCTTGTAATCGGTTTGTGTGAAGGTGACTTCCCCGATGCCCTTGGCGCCTTGCCGCAGTCTGGCTCGCAGGATCTCGACGGCCGCCGCCGGATTCTCCACGCCAAAGCGATCCGCCGGCCGCATCGCCATTCTTTCCTGACGGGTATCGCCCGTCCGCGGATCGCAAAGCAGGATCAGCCGGTCGGGATACCGGGAAACCGCTTCCACAACTTCTCGATAGGTTACGGAATAGCCCAGCTTCGGAGGCATCAGGCATTGCTTGGCGATGCCGTGGATATCCATGGACTGGATCAGATCGTCGGTGAAATCGGTGAGTTCCTGGCGCGCGCTGATGGCCTCATTCTCGCGCTCGGTCAGAGCCTGTTTGGTCGGCTGGAAGGGATGGCCGTGAAAGTCTATTACTTTCTTCTCGACCACGGCGCGCAATCCGCGCCAGGGGCCTTCGTAGGGATGAACCAGGTCTTCCCGGGTGAGCCCGAAGGGCAAGCCGGCGCAGTTCTGAGCCGCGGCCTCCGGAGCCGTCCCTGACCAGCCAGCAAAACCGGTTGCGCCCAGCAATCCGCCGCCGCCCGCTTGTTTGAAAAAATCCCGCCGTGAAAATTGGCTGGCCATCGGCTGCGTATCTCCTCAAAAAGGTGCTAGGTGTTACGTGTCAGGTGTTAGGTGTTGAGGTCTCACGCTTGTTCCATAGGTACCTGACCCCTAACACCTGACACCCAGCACCTAACACCTCTGCTGCGCCTACCCCCAACTGAGGTCGTGATGCTTGAGCGGGAGCGACCGCACGCGCTTGCCCGTGACGGCGAATATCGCGTTGCATACGGCCGGCGCCACCCACCCGATCACTTCCTCGCCGACGCCGGCGATGTAGTCGTCGGTCGCCCGCAGGAAATGCACGCGAATCTCCGGCATCTCCGTGGCCTTGAGCAGCGGGAAGTCGTGGAAATTGCTTTGCGCGACGCGGCCTCGCTCGATCGTGATTTCCTGGAACAGCGTGGCGGCGAGGCCCATGACGACCTGCATCTCGACCTGCCGCTCGGAGGCCAGCGGATTCACCATGAGGGGCCCCGTGTCCATGGCCACGTCAAAGCGCTCCGCGCGAACTTCACCCTTCTTACTGACCGACACCGTGGCGACCACGGCGCAAATGGCGATCTCGTCGCGCGTCACGCGGCGGCTGTCGCCGATGGCGATGCCCATGCCGGTTCCCTGGCGGAGCCGCCTGCCCCAGCCGGACTGCTCGGCGACGGCGCTCAGCACCTGCACCCAGGCCCTGGCGGACGAGAACGCCGTATTAGCCTCCAACAAGGCGCGCCGGTAGCGATAAGGGTCCTGCTTGGCTGCGTGGGCCAGCTCATCAATAAACGTCTCCAGGAAGAACTCGTTTTGCGATCGTCCCACCGAAGTCCACGGACCTGTCGGGACGTGCGTATCCCGAATCTGGTAATCGAAGAGCTGGTTCGGAACTTTGTAAGGCAGCTTATGCAAGCCGCGCAGGATTTGTTCATCGCCGGGGTAGTTATCGTCAATCCCGACGACGCGCGTGTGCCACGCCGTCGGCGTCCCATCTGGTCCCAAAGTAGCCCGAAACCGCGAGACGCGCATCGGGCGATAGAAGCCGTGCCGCATCGTTTCTTCGCGGCTCCAGAGCACCTTGACGGGCCGTCCGTTCAACTGCTTGGCGATGGCCACGGCTTGGCGCACGTCATCCTCATTGCCCCTCCGTCCGAAGCCGCTGCCCAAAAAGCAGTTGTGGAGATAAATCTGCTGCGTGGGGAGGCCGGTCAGTTCGGACGCCGCGATCACCGCCCCCTCCGGGTCCTGGCATCCCACCCAGATGTTGACGCGGTCCGCCATGACCTGCGCCGTGCAGTTCATCGGTTCCATGACCGCGTGGTCGAGGTAGGGCACCTCGTACACTGCTTCCACCACGTTCTGCGCGCTGCGCAGGACGGCTTCCGGATCGCCCTGTTTCATGTAGACGCGCCAGCCGGGTTCATCGAGCGCCGCGCGGGCCATGCGGGAGAATTGTTCCGAATTGTCATTGCCGTGCGCGCCTTCGTCCCACTCGACCGGCAAGCGGTCGAGCGCGGTCTTGGCGTGCCAGTAGCTGTCCGCGACGACCGCGACTCCCGCTTCGATGTCCTTGCCGCCGAACTCAACCACGGCGTGCACGCCGGGAAGGTTCCGCACGGCCGCGGCGTCATAGCTCTTCACCTTCCCCTGGAAAACCGGACTCGCCTTCACCGCCGCATAGAGCATGTCCGGAAGGCGCACGTCAATTCCGTAGACCGCGCTGCCGTCCACCTTGAGCGGCACGTCGAGCAGCGCGGTGGATTTGTTGAGCAGCGTGTATTGGTCGGGCGTCTTGACCTTCGGCTCTTCGGGGAGAGTAATAGCTGCCGCGCGCTCGGCCACCTGTCCGTAGCGCAGCGTGCGGCCGCTCGGCGTATGCGTGATGAGGCTGTTCTTGGCCGTCAATTCCGAGCGCGGCACGCCCCAGGTCTGGGCCGCAGCGGCCAGCAGTCGCTCACGCGCGCTGGCGCCGGCCTGCTGCAAATACGGACGCCCCAGCCGAACCGAGCTGCTGGAGGTCGTCAGCAGGCGCTGATAGACCTTGTTCTCGCGGAAGTGACGGTTCACGGAAACGTATTCCGCTTGCACTTTGGACCAGTCGCATTCGAGCTCCTCGGCGACCATCATCGCGCACGAGGTCATGACCCCTTGCCCCATTTCGGACTGCCCGATGCGGATCGTCACGGTATCATCCGGCGCGACCAGGAGCCAGGGGCCGACTTCGATATCGCTTTGGCCGGCGAGTGATTCCCAGGGCTTGCCGGAAACCCGAGCGTCCTCCACGGCCGCGGCCGCTGCCGTCGCGGGGAAGGAAAGCCCGAGGGCCAATCCCCCGCCGACTGCGAGCGCGGTCACGATAAATTCTCTTCGGTTCACTTCCTGCGTAATTGCCATGGGAACCTCCAAGGAATCGCTAGCGTCTGGCAGCCAGTTGGACGGCGCGTTGGATGGCCTGCCTGATGTGGTGATAGGTGCCGCAGCGGCACAGGTTGGTGACCTCGCGCTCGATGTCGGCGTTGCTCGGCCGCCGCCGCCGCGCCAGCAGCGCCGCCGCGGCCATGATCTGCCCGGACTGGCAGTAGCCGCACTCCGGCACGTTGCCTTCGCGCCAGGCCACCTGCAAGGGATGCTGGCCGTCCGGCGACAGGCCTTCGATGGTGGTCACTTCCTGGCCCACAGCCTGGCTGACCGGGGTCACGCAAGAGCGGACCGCTCTGCCGTTCACATGAACCGTGCAGGCGCCGCACAACGCCATGCCGCAGCCGAACTTCGTTCCCGTCAGCCCAATGGCGTCCCGAAGGACCCACAGCAGCGGGGTCTCCGGCTCGACGTCTACGCTGTACGTTTTCTGGTTGACTCTGAGGGATAACATTACGAGTTCCTCCCGTCGAACCTGGAGTCCTGCACCGCGGAACGGGCGCCGGATCGGGTTCGCACAATCGTGCCGCTATTCTATCAGAACGGAGGCCGCAAATTCTCGGAGTGTTTCGGCTCGGTCGCCCCCGCCGGCCCCATAGGGAATGATCGCGATTTGGTGGATCCCCGTTTCCCGCAGGCGTTCGACTT
>CAYWWM010000159.1:0-6640 GCA_964461735.1 uncultured Solibacteraceae bacterium
GGTCCGTATAGACGGCATGCGCGCCCGCGACTGCCTCTTCCGGGTCGTGGAGGACACGAATTCCCGGGCCCGACGAGCGAGCGAGTTTCTCGGCGGCAGCTACGATAGCCGGCTCCGGCTCGTAGGAAGGTGGCGTGGCGACCACCACTTCGACGCCCAGCTTGGCGCCGGTCAGCAGCAGCGAGTGCGCCACGTTGTTGCCGTCCCCGACAAAGGCCAGCTTCAGCCCCTGGAGACTCCCGAACGTGTCGTGAAGCGTCAGGAAATCGGCCAACGCCTGGCAGGGGTGAGCGCGGTCGGAAAGCGCGTTGATCACCGGGACGCTCGACCAGCGCGCCAGTTCTTCAACGGTCGAGTGGCGGAAAGTCCGCGCGGCGATCCCGTCCACCCAACGTTCGAGATTCCGCGCGACGTCCGACACCGGCTCCCGCTGTCCGAGCGGCTCCCCGCGGCAGTCAATGAAGACCGACTCGCCGCCGAGCGTCTTCATCGCCACCTCAAAGGTGACCCGCGTGCGGAGGCTCGTCTTTTCGAACAGCAGCGCCAGGACACGCCCGGCAAGCGCTTTCCGAAAGCGGTCCGGGGACCGCCGGATGCGCGCCGCCAGACGCAACAAGCCTTCAGTTTCCGCGCGGCCGAGGTCGCTGTCGAGCACCAGGTCGGAACCGGAAGCCCGGGCGCGAGACCGCCCGCCGGACACAAGGCCCCGCTTACGCGGCGGCGTGAATGCATAATTATTCATTATTATGAATATTTACACATCCACGCACACCTGTCAACCGTTTTTTGGGAAACCGAATGAAGAGATACCTCTCCCCGCGAGTCCACCCGTTCCGGGTCGAACCCCCGACCCGGTCCGTGCAACGCCGTTTCCGCTACTTCTTCTTGCCGCCCGGGACAATGGAGTCCTTCGCCGCTTTAGCGACCCGGAATTTCACGACGGTCTTGGCCGGAATCTTGATGGCCTCGCCCGTCGCCGGGTTTCTGCCCATGCGGGCTTTGCGGTTCGACTTGACCAGCCGCCCGATGCCCGGAAGCACGAAGACCCCGTTCTTCTTGGTCTCGGCCAGGGCGGTCTTCGCCAGCTCGTCCAGGAAGCCCCGCGCCGCCTTGTTGTTCGTTTCACACTTTTCGGCCAGATGCCGAACCAATTGGGTTTGTGTCATCCTTCCGCCTGCCATAATCCTCCTTACGCAAAGAAAAAGTCGGCATAGTATACACCGCCCGCGGATTGAAGTTGCCTCAAAAAAATTTTATTTTCATTTATTTTTTCAAACGGCTCGGAGCCGGCCCGAGCCGCCGCGAGAATGGTCTCGCGCCGCAGGCTCCGCCCCAGCCTTCCCGCGCGCGCTAACCCAGCTTGACCACGCGCACAAACCGCAAGGCCGAAGCCCGCTCCAGTTGCTTCACCACCTCCGGGGGAACCTTGCCGTCCACCTGGACCACGGCTACGGCTCCCACCGGGCCCCTGGCCCCCTTGCCCCGGCTGGGACGTTCCCGCCCCAGGGAGAAGTTGGCGATATTGATGTGATTGCGCCCCAGGATCGTGCCGATCTTGCCCACGACTCCGGGCACGTCGAGGTTCTTGAGCACGACCAGATTTCCTTCGAGCGGCGATTCGACGTTGATGCCGTCGAGGGCCAGCAGGCGCGGCTCGCTGCCGTGCAGCACGGTTCCCTCGACCGCTGCCTCGCTGCCGTTCGACCGCACCGTGACTCGGATGGAGTCGGTAGCCTGCGTCCGCTGGCTGCGCGTTTCCTCGATGCGAATGCCGCGCTCCTCGGCGATCGAGGCCGCGTTGACGAGGTTGGCTTTCTCCGCCAGCACGAAATTCAGCAAGCCGGTCAGGACCGAGTTCCGCACCAGGTTGGTGTTCATCTGCGCCAGTTTGCCCGCATAACGGATGCGCACGCCCGCCGGCCCGCCGGCCGCGATCTGCGCCAGGAACAGCCCGAGCCGCTCGGCGAGATCGAGGTACGGCCGCAGGCCGCGGTACTCCTCGACCGAAATCGCGGGCACGTTGACGGCGTTCTGAATCACGGAATGCTTGAGATAATCGCGGACCTGCTCGGCAATCCGCACGCCGACAATCTCCTGCGCTTCGGCGGTGGACCCGGCGATATGGGGAGTCAGCACGGCTTGGGGCAGCGCCGCCAGCGGGGAGTCGCGCGGGGGCTCCTGTGCAAACACGTCCAGGGCGGCCCCGGCCACGTGCCCGCTGCGGAGGGCTTCGGCCAGGGCGTCCTCGTCCACCAGTTCTCCGCGCGCGCAGTTGACGATCCGCACGCCCTTCTTCACGCGCCGCAGAAAGTCCTTTCCGACGATGCCCTGCGTTTCCGCAGTCAGCGGCAGGTGCAGACTCAGGTAGTCGGCCCGCGCCAGCAGGTCGTCGAGCGAAACCAGCGTGACATTCAGATCGCTCGCCACAAATGCTGGCACGAAAGGATCGTAGGCGAGGATTTCGAGCTCCAGCGCGCGCGCCCGCTTGACCACTTCGACGCCGATGCGGCCCAGCCCCAAGATCCCCAGGACCTTTCCGCGCAGTTCTCTCCCTTCAAAGATTTTCTTCTCCCAGCGCCCGGCGTGCATGGACTCATTGGCCTGCGGGACCGACCGCGCCATGGCCAGCATCAGCGCCAAGGTGTGCTCGGCCACGCTCACCGAGTTTCCCCCGGGGGTGTTCATCACCAGCACGCCCTTCTTGGTGGCGGCTTCGATGTCCACGTTGTCCACGCCAATCCCGGCGCGCCCGATCACCCGCAGGCGCGGCGCGCAGTCGAGCAGCTCGGCGTCCGCCTGGACGGCGCTCCGGACGATCAACGCCGTGGCGTCCCGCAATTCCGGCAGCAGCTTCTCCCGCGCAGGCTCCGCCTCGATCACCTGCCATCGCGGCTCGGCTCGCAGCAGCTCGACGCCCTTGCGGGAAATCTTCTCGGCAACAACGATCTTCATCCGCACCGGCCCTTCCTTCTCGTCCTCCAGAGCCAAAATCTCGGCAATGGCTCGAAGAAGACAGGTGAAAAACAGATGATATTAGGGCAGCCTCGTGGCAATGTCAAAACTTCCGATTGGAAGCCGCGTCTTTTCTCTAGCCCAGGCGTTCACGCCTGGGACTCAGGAATCCAATGGTTCTCTCGCAGCCCCCTTTAGGGGGCTTCCAATCCCTGGAACGGGTAAGCCCCCTGAAGGGGGCTACACCTGGTATTGGATCTTCAACCCAGGCGTAAACGCCTGGGCTAGGGAAAAACAGCGCCGCCAATGTCTCCAACTCGAAATCTCGTGAATTAAGCCAGGTAAACGCCGGCGCTTTTGCCGAAGTCTCTTACTATGCTAGGATAGCTTCCCGCTACCCATCAGTGAGGAGACTAGTCCGGGGCATGAGGCGCCTCCGGTATCCTGCGGAGGCAGCGAATGATCGAGGTCAGCGCATGACAATCGAGCTCGAGACTGGCCTGTATATATTCATTCTGGCGGGTTTTCTTGGCTATTACGTGATCTCCCGTGTGCCTCCCCTGCTGCACACGCCGCTGATGTCGGCGACCAACGCCATTTCGGGGATTTCGCTGGTGGGGTCCCTGGTCGTGGCCGGCTCCGCGCACAGCCCCCTCAGTACGGTGCTCGGATTCATCGCCGTGGCCTGCTCTTCCACCAACGTGGTCGGAGGATTCCTGATCACGGACCGCATGCTGAAGATGTTCCAGACGGGAGCGCAGCAGCAAGGCGAGGGCGTCCAGTCCAAATCGGTGCGACGAGTTTTGCTGGCTTCCTCCGCGCTGCTGGTCATGATTCTGGGATTGAGCTATTGGCTGCAATTGCAGAAAGACGCCGGACGGCAACTCGATCTTTCCGAGGGGATGAAGCTCGCCTATCTGCTGTCCGCCGCGCTGTTCGTCCTGGGTTTGAAGGCTCTCAGCTCTCCGAGACGGGCGCGCCAGGGAATGTTTCTGGCCGAGTTCGGGATGCTGCTGGCCGTAATCGGGACCCTCTTCCACCAGGATATCGTCTCCTACCGGTGGACCAGCCTCGGCATGATCCTGGGCTCGGTGGTGGGAGGCGGACTGGGATTGACGATCCCGATGACGGCCGTGCCGCAGCGAACCGCTTTTTCGCATTCCTTGGGAGCTCTGGCCGCCACCTTGATCGGGATCGCCGAATACGTCCGCTATGCCGGGGAGGCGGGAAAGGTCATGATGACCGCCATCGGCCTCGAGGTGATCATCGGCGGGCTGACGTTTACGGGAAGCCTGATGGCGGCCGGGAAGCTGCAAGAGATTCTTCCCGGAGCCCCGATCACCTACAAAGGGCAGAACGCTTCCAATCTCACTTTGCTCGCGGTCATGCTGGGCTGTTTCGTCTATCTGATCTTCGTGCCCTCCGCCAGCCCGCTGTTCTATGTGATGACGGCGCTGGCGTTGCTCTTTGGTTTCCTCCTGGTGGTGCCCATTGGGGCGGCGGACATGCCCGTGGTGATTGCGCTGCTGAATTCCTACGCGGGCCTGGCAGGCGCCTCGATGGGTTTCGTCCTGATGAACAAGATTCAGATCATCACCGGCGCCCTCGACGGGACCTCCGGTTTCCTGCTTTCGTTGCTGATGTGCCGGGCCATGAATCGCTCCGCTACCAACGTCCTGTTTGGAGCCTTCGGAAAAGTGGGAACAGCGGGGGAGGGTTCGGCTGCGGAAGCGAAGGGAACCGTGCGGAGCATCGTGGCCGAAGAAGTCCCGGAGTTGATGGATAGCGCGCGGTCGGTGATTATCGTCCCCGGTTATGGCATGGCAGTCGCCCAAGCCCAGCACGCGGTCAGCCAGCTTGCCACCATTTTGACCAAACGCGGCGTGGACGTGAAGTACGCCATCCATCCGGTGGCGGGCCGCATGCCGGGGCACATGAACGTCCTGCTGGCCGAGGCCAATGTGCCGTACGACCAGTTGTATGAAATGGAGCAGATCAACCCGTACTTTCCCGAAGCGGACCTGGCCATTGTCATTGGAGCTAACGATACCACCAACCCCGCCGCGCGGACCAACAAGAGCAGCCCCCTCTACGGCATGCCGATTCTCGACGTGGAACGCTCCAAAGCCATCCTTGTGCTGAAACGGAGCATGCGGCCGGGCTTTGCGGGCGTGGATAACGAGCTCTATTACAATCCCCAATGCATGATGCTGTTTGGGGATGCCAGAGACAGCCTCAATAAGCTGTTCGCCGTGCTCAAGGCCTGATCTGGGTTCGTGGGCAGACTCGTAGGCGATAGAGGTCTTACCATTCCAATGACCAGGCATCTCATAAACATCCTTTCCGGTCCTTGCGTTTTCCTTCTGGTCTACTTTCTTCCCATCGAAGGGCTCGAGCGCCCCGGCCAGGTAGTGCTGGCCACTTTTGCCTGGGAGTTAGTGTGGTGGAATTTCCAGCCGGTTCCCTGGACGGCCACGGCCCTGCTGCCCCTGCTCATCTTTCCGTCGTTGGGAGTCTTGAATGTCGCGGACACCGCCGCTCTGTTTGGGCAGACCATCTTTTTCTGGATCATGGGACTGGCCCTGTTCGGATTCGCTATGGAAAAGCATGGGCTGGCGAAGCGGTTCGCGATTCGTCTCTTGACAGTTCGCGTGGTCGGCAACAGCACCCACCGCTTGCTCTTCTTTTATATGCTCTCAGCCGGCTTGATCTCCATGTTCGTCACGGACGCGGGCGTCGTTGCCATGATGTTGCCGATCGGCCTCTCGCTGTTATCGTACATCCGCACGCTCGCAGGCCCCGGGGGACTGCGCGTCGGGAGCAACCTCGGCAACTTCATCGCCATCGGGACGCTCTATGCGGCCATCGCGGGCGGCATGGCAACGATCATGGGCGCCCCGCCGAATATCGTGGCCGCCTCGCTGCTCGAGCGGCTGACAGGAGAAACGATCAGTTTCTTTCGATGGATGAAGATCGGCGTTCCCGTATTCCTAACGAACCTGATCGTTTTCTACTTCATCCTGCGACTCCTATTCCCACCCGAATTGAAGGAAATTCCCGGCGGCCAGGAGTTCCTGCGCGAAGAAGCCAGGAAATTGGGGAAGCTCAATCAGGGCGAAAAGAACGTGTTGCTTGTTTTTTCCGTCATGGTGATCTTGTTCGTGGCGCCTTCGGTGTCTCCCTTCCTGCTCGGGCCGCAGCACTCGCTCACGCAATGGTTCCAGCGCGGCCTTTCGATTTGGGCCGTGCCGCCGATTGTCATGTTCCTGCTCTTCGCTTTGCCCTCGGACATCCGGCAGGGGAAATGGACCCTCACCTGGAAGGACGCGGTGGAGCAGACCCCCTGGAACGCCATTATGCTCTGCAACGGCGCGGTCGCCATGACGCAAGCGTTGAGCCAGTTCGGCTTCGTCGAGTTCATGAAAGAGACACTCACGGGAATTGGCCTGACGCCCCTCACGCTCCCGTTCGTCACGGCGTTCTCCGTGGTGTCCATGACGGAAATTGCCTCCGGCGTGGCTGTCGCGGCGCTGATGGGCAATCTCTTTATCCCTGCCGCGGCGCAGGTGGGATACAACTCCGTCTCCCTGACCATTCTCCTGGCGCAAGTCGCCATTGGAAAAATGTTTCCCTGGAGCGGCGCTCCGGCCGCCATGACCTTCGCCTCCGGGGAGACCGAGATCAAGAA
>CAYWWM010000160.1:0-6630 GCA_964461735.1 uncultured Solibacteraceae bacterium
TGGCTCGTGGGCCATCTGTTGCAATTGTCGCCGGAGCTTTTGGCCGGCCTGATCCTGGTCGGCTCGTGCCCCGGCGGCACGGCGTCGAACGTCATCACGTACCTGGCTCGCGGCGACGTGGCCCTTTCGATCGCCTTGACCTCCGTCTCCACGTTTCTCAGCGTCGTCGCCACTCCCGCCCTCACGTGGCTCTACGTCGGAGAACTGGTGCCGGTTCCGGTTGTGCCCATGCTGACGTCTATTCTCATGATTGTCATTGTGCCGGTCGTCGGCGGCGTCCTGGCGAACCACATCTTCAGAGCGAGGCTCCACACCGTGCGCGGGGCGTTTCCGCTGCTTTCGGTGGCGGCCATCGTCCTGATCATCGCCATCATCGTGGCGCTCGAGGCGGACCGCGCTTCGGTTCTGGCGGGAACGGTAGTGCTGGCCGTGGGGCTGCACAACGGCCTGGGGCTGGCAGGCGGCTATTACCTGGCGCGGCTCTTCGGTCTGGACGCGCGCATCTGCCGGACGATCTCGATCGAGGTCGGAATGCAGAACTCCGGACTGGGGGTCGCCCTCGCCACACAGTTCTTTTCTCCTACGGCGGCTCTTCCCGGCGCCGTGTTCAGCGTCTGGCACAATCTGAGCGGCTCGTTTCTGGCCGCCTGGTGGACGCGGGGTTTGACGAAGTGAAGTGGTTTGGCGAGAGTTTCCGCCCGCAGCCGCCTTCCCGCAAGGAGGAGGCGAGGCAATCCTGGCAAGTATTGGCGCCTCACTCGAACCGGACTGCCACGCGCCGCTGGCCTTCTGGCAGTTCCTCAATCCGCACGACTCTCCCCTTTTGTTTGGGTGAGGTCGAAGGTGGGCAAGGGAACCTCACTAGCAGTTCCATCCCGACGCGATACTCTCGTTCGGTGTTGAACAAGATTCCGCCCGAGCTGGCATCCACCAGCTTGGCGACTTCCGGCTCCACGTGGACATCCCATCGGATGATCTCGACGCCGGAGTTGATTCGATATCTCCGCCGCCGGCGTTGATCGCTTCCGTCCTGCATACTCATACCAATCCGGCTCGCTGGTCTGGGAACTAGGTTCCTCGCAGGTAATGTAGGACTGATCCAGGTGAACGGTCAAGTCCATGGAGAACGCCGCGCCTGGCACCGCCGGGAAGAAGCCGCCGCCGAGATCAGCCGGATCCGGTTTTCGCGGTAAACCAAAGGTCCTATCGAAAACGTTACTTTTCCGTCATTGATCGGGAATCCGCATGGCCTCATTGTGGAATGGCATTAAAATGAAAGCCGGGGGAATGTTCGGCAGAACCCAACTGGCTAGGCAAGAGGAGTTTGCGGAGCGCAATATGACTGATTCTCGCCTCGGTTGCTTCGATTTCTTTGCGGGTCTTGGGCCGCAAGAACTTTCTTTTATTGCTGCGAACTGCAAAGAGATGCAGGTGTCCTGCGGCGAACTCCTGATTCAGCAGGGGCAGGTCGGCCAGGATGTCTATTTGCTCGAAAGCGGATCGGTCCGCGTGTTCCGGGGCGATGCCGCCTCGCCGCAAGGCCAGACTCTTCTGGAAGCCCCTACGATCCTCGGTGAGATGGCCTTGGTGGACCCGGAGCGAATCCGCAACTCCAGCGTCATCGCTCGAAGCGATCTCCGCTTGCTGCGCATTCCGATCTCTACCTTCCTTGTGTTTGTGCGGTCTTATCCTTCACTCAAGGAAAGCCTTCGTCAGCTGCTCGCCGTCCGCAGCGCAAAAGCTTCGCCACGAATGAATTGACAAAACCGGGCCGGTCGGCGAGGGTCACGACCGGGAAGGCGCAAAGATTCCATACGCGATCAAACCGAGGCCGCTGAGGAACAGCAGCGGCGAAAGATAGTCCCTGACCATGGGGTGAATCGAGAAGGGAAGGTTCAGCTCCGTGTACCCGCCCAGGAAGTAGTGAATCACAGCCGCCAGGAGCATATAGAGCAAACCGCGGCGGAGTTCCCCCCCCCGGGAAGTTGCGCGCCGCGCAGTCATCGGAACGGCACGCAGCGTCTCGCGACACTGCGGACACTGTGTCCGGTCCGACGGGACGTACTTCCCGCAGTTCGGACACTGCCGCATCGCCTTGGGCTGACCCTCCGAGGAACCTTTCACGCAAGGCCCCCAACCCGATCCCTGAACCTTCTCATACTTCCACCATGAAAGCCGGGCGAAAAGAGGCCCTACTGGTCCCGCGGCGGAATCGATCCGGGAGCTGGCTTGATCGGCGTCCAACCGGGGTGGGGCTCGGAAACAACCCGGCTCCGCAGGGTCCCCAGGTGTCCGATGGTAATCTCGATGGTTTCACCGACCGCAAACTGCATCGAAGGGCTGGGCACGCCCGTCGAAACGATGTCTCCGGGTTCCA
Source organism: uncultured Solibacteraceae bacterium (assembly GCA_964461735.1). GTDB lineage: Bacteria > Acidobacteriota > Terriglobia > 2-12-FULL-54-10 > 2-12-FULL-54-10 > CAYWWM01. Next base: position 2,378 of record CAYWWM010000160.1, read on the forward strand.
GGGTCATCCGCTCGCTCAGGTAGGAAATGGACTGCTGCAGGGTGAACGTCAGCATACGGGTGTTTCCGTTGCTTCCGGGCCACTCGTGCCGTCTCCCGTTCACGGTCGCGATGATTTCGAGGTTCCCCGGATCGGGCACGTCTTCCTTCAAGGTGATGTACGGCCCGACCACTGTGAATGTGTCGAGCCCCTTGCTGATGTTGCTCCCCTGCGCGGGATGTTTCCCTTCCGGGAGGTCGCGGGAGCTGACGTCGTTGAAATTCGTGTAGCCGAAGACGTAGTCGAGCGCTTCCGACGCCGGGACGAACCGGGCCCGCTTGCTGATGATCACCGCGAACTCCGGCTCGTAGACGCCGCTGGTCAACAAGCCCCACAGGTTGATGACGCCATTGTGTCCGGTCAGCCCGGAAGGAGGCTTCAAGAAATAGCTCGGGAACTGCACTTTGTCGAAGGCGCCGGGCGCGCCACCCGGACCGGGCCGCTGATAGGCTCCCGCTCCTCCCAAGATTTTCGAGGGGTTGGTGATGGGAGAAAGGTAGGTGACACTCGCGGGCGGATGGAAGACGCGATGGATTCCTCCCGGATCGGTAAATCCGCCGCCTGACCGCAGCCGGCTAATGGTCTCGTGAACCGTCCGTAGTGACCTCGCCGACGCATCGCCGGCCTCGATCAAGGAGCGCATGTCGATCGGAATGGGCGCCAAGCGGGATACTTCCGGGGCCCCTGCCTTGAGCAGGTAGAGGATGGCGTTGTGCACGTCAACAATGTCTTCCTGCCCGTTGCCGCGAGTCGTGCCGAGGCGCGGACCGCTGTTTCCGGCCTGGAACGTCAGCAGCCGGAAGGTGTTCTGGTTGGTGCGCTGCGCGACGGCATCGCTCTGGGGGTATGGCAGAGCCACCAGGGCCACTGCCGTAACCAGCGCGGCACTCCGGAATCGAAACCTCTGTTGCGTGGTTCGTTTCGTCATCGGCTCTCTCCCTTCCGCTCTAGCGAGCTTCGTCTCCGGTGGCCACATCCCTGCGGCCTTGAGCCGGAGCCGGGTTCAGTTCCAACTTGGCGCCCGAACTGATCAGGCTGCCCTCGGATGGTCCTTGGAAAAACAGGAAGCCTTCCCGATCACGCCAAGCGGCCGGTCCGGCCAGGTACTTGCCCGCAGCCAGCGTCTTGTCCTTAATCTCGGCGATCAGCTTCAGATAGCGCGGGTCGTCGCGGCGGTAGCCGGTGAAACTCTCCAGATCGCTGCTCGCCGCAAAGACCACGTCAACGCCGGGAACAGCTGCAACTTTTTCCGCGATGGCGACTCCCGCGGGGGACTCGATCATCGCCACGATCATGAGGTTTTCGTTGATCGTCTGGCGGTAATCGCGGCCCCAGATGCGAGCGTACTGCCCGTTGCCCTGGCTGCGTTTTCCGATCGGGGGATACTTGGCGAAGGTCACGGCATTCTCGGCCTTCTTCACGTCTTCCACCATGGGAACGATGACGCCCAGCGCCCCGATGTCAACTGCTTTCTGGATGTCGCCTTCGGTGGCGTCGGGCACCCGGATGAACGGGATCGCCGGCGCGTCTTTGCAAGCCCAGATCATGCGCGCGACCTGCTCGTAATTGAGCGGGCTGTGCTGCATCTCGATCCACAAGAAATCGAATCCGGAGTTTGCCACGGCACAATAGATGTCCGGGTCGGACGTCGTGATGGTGCCCCCGACCACCTGCTTGCCGGCTGCCAGCTTGGTCTTGACGGTGTTGTAGATGCGCGTGGTCTGAGCTTGCGCGGATGATGTGAGAGCCCAACAGAGAACAGAGAGAGCTGCCGAAACGATTCGCCTCATGGTCATCGTTCTTCCTCCAGGTTCTTGCTCCAGGTTCTTGCTCCAGAGCCGGAAGCGCGGGGGCGCTTCTTCGACCTCAGGTAGTATACGCCCTCGCAACTGACGCCAAAACCAGCACCGGCGGAAATCCGGCGCTTGTTTTGGTGGAAGCAGCTACGGCATAACCGTTTTGACATCAATTGGTGCGGATGAGAGGACTCGAACCTCCACGCCCGTTAAGGCACTAGAACCTGAATCTAGCGCGTCTGCCAGTTCCGCCACATCCGCGTTCTTCAAGCCGTATTGTGTCAGCCTCCTCGGGCCTTGTCAACGAACGCCCCGCGGGCCGCGCTTGACAGGGCAGAGCGGAAGACATAGAGTTGCGGCAAAGGGGGACGCTCACGATGAAAATTCTCAAGTACCGGAAACCAGCGGCGCCCAGGAAAGCAGTGAGAATTCGGAAGGCAACGGCGTTCGTTCTGGTAGCGCTGGCAACGATGTGGGGTTCGCTGGGTCAGAGTCAAACTCGCAGGGATAACGCATTCCCGGTCCTGGAAACATCCATTGATGAGATTCATGCCGGGTTCAAATCGGGCAAGCTGACGGCCCGCCAGTTGGTGCAACAGTACCTGGACCGCATCCGCGCCTACGATCAGCAAGGGCCTCAGATCAACAGCATCATCACGCTGAATGCGAGCGCCTTGCAGGAGGCCGATGCGCTCGACAGCCAGTATAAGCGATCCGGCTTGGTCGGCCCGTTGCATGGCATTCCGGTCCTGGTCAAGGATGAGATTGACACCGCCGGGATGCCGACGACGTTGGGTACGGTCGTGTTTAAGGACTACCATCCGCCCTTGGATGCGTTCGTGGTGGCGAAATTGAAAAAGGCGGGGGCGATCATACTGGGCAAGACCACGCTGAGCGAGTTCGCGGCGGGCGATACGTACGGGTCCCTGTTCGGTCAGACGCGCAACCCCTATGACCTCGAGCGCACCGCCGGCGGCTCTTCCGGAGGCTCGGGCGCGGCGCTGGCGGCGAATTTTTCCACCCTAGCCTTGGGAGAGGAAACCTCCGCCTCCATTCGCCGGCCCGGAGGCTGGAACGCCGTGGTCGCAATGCGGCCCACCGCCGGGCTTGTAAGCCGCACGGGGATGTATGACGGCTATCCCTCCGAGCCTGCCACGATCGGTCCGATGGCGCGAACCGTGGGCGACTTGGCAAAACTGCTCGACGTGATGGTGGGCTACGATCCCGAAGACCCTCTCACGGCGCTGGGCGTCGGGCAAGCTCCGCAGAGCTACACCCGATTCCTGGACAAGAATGGGCTGAAGGGCGCTCGCATCGGTATCCTGCGCGAACCGATCGGTACGGACTCGGAGCCGGAGTCGGAGGATTTCAAGAAAGTTACGGCTGCCTTCGAGAAAAACATTGCCGAGTTGCGGGCCGCCGGCGCCACGGTCGTTGACCCGCTCGTCATCCCGAATCTGCAGGGGTTGCTGGCCAAGCGAGCCGGCAATACGGCGATCACCGACGAGGCATTGCGGGTTTGGCTGGCTCGGAATCCAGGTTCGCCGTTTAAGACGCGCGAAGACATTCGCAATTCGCCGAATGTGGACCAGATATTTCCTCCGACCAAAGCGGCCCAGTGGAAAAGTCCCCGGCGGGAGCCGAACCTTGCACAGTACGCCGAATACCTGATGGCCCGGCAGCAGTTGCTGGTTGCCTTGACGAAGGTCATGGCCGACCATCGGCTCGACGCCATCGCGCACAAAACGGTGGAACATCAGCCCACGCTGATCCGGGACGGGACCAATCCGCCGTACGTATCCGGCAAAGGCGTGCCCACCTTGAACACGTTTCTGGTGTACGTCCCTTCCATCACCGTGCCCTCGGGGTTTACCACGGACAATCTGCCGACGGGGATTACGTTCCTGGGCAGGCCGTATAGCGAAACCACCATGTTCAAATTGGCCTATGCCTACGAGCAGGCGACGCAGCATCGCATCCCGCCCAAGAGCACCCCGGCGCTTGCGGCGGCGTCTTCGGAGCAGAAGTGAGGATTGCCATGAGCAAACGAGATAGCCACAGAGCGAAACGACATGTAGATGTCGTTTCGGAGGGCACAGAGAAAATTGTTGCTCCAAGGCCAAGAAATTACGATTCGGAGCTCCCGTCGCGGCGAGGGTTCTTGCAAGCGGGACTGGTGGCGGGCGCCCTGGCAGGCGGGGCAGCGCTGCCGGTCCCGCTCGCGGCGCAGAATGAGGCCGCGCCGGCGGGAAGCGGCGCGAATGGCCGCCGCATTTTGCTCCAGGGCGGCGTCGTGCTCAGCATGGACCCTCAAGTCGGCGACTTCGAGAAAGCCGATGTGCTGATCGAGGGCGCCAAGATTGCCGCCGTGGGACCGAATCTCCGAGCCTCCGGGGCGGCGGTGATTGACGCCACGGA
>CAYWWM010000161.1:0-6625 GCA_964461735.1 uncultured Solibacteraceae bacterium
AATGCTAAGAGGCGTCCGTCCGGGGAGATTGCCATGCCGGTGAGGTCCGGCATAACCGGAGTGGAGACGGAAAATCGCGTTTCGAGTTGCTGTGGGGGCACACTGCCGAACTGGATAATCGCCAGAGTCCCCGCAACGAGCAAGGCAATCGCCGCCACCGCCGCCAGAACGCGCTCGCGGAGGCGAACAGAGCCGCGACCGTAAGCGAGCGGTCCGGCTTGGTGCCCGGCAGTCGCCGTCTGCGAACCGCCTTCCTTGATCCACTTCAAGTCCTGCCACAGGTCGTAGGCGGTTTGCCAGCGCTGCTCGCGGTCTTTGGCCAGGCAGCGCTTCACCACGCGGTCGAGCGCGGGCGGCGACAATTTTCCGGGCGGCTCGACCGACGAAATGGGCGGCGGGTCGTGTTCGAGCACTTTGGCGATCACGCTGCCCTGCGACTGGCCGTCGAAGGCGCGCTTGCCGGTGGCCATTTCATAGACCACTGCGCCGAGCGCGAAGATGTCCGCGCGGCCGTCCACTTCGCGGCTCTCGACCTGCTCCGGGGCCATGTATTGCAGGGTTCCGAGCAGCGTTCCCTTCTCCGTCAGCGCACCGGGCGCGGTCGGCATCTCGGACGCGGGCGTAGTGGCCTTGACCACCTCCTGCTTGAGCTTCGCCAAGCCGAAGTCGAGGATTTTCGATCCCGCCTTGGTGACCATGATGTTGCCGGGTTTGATATCGCGGTGCGTGAACCCCTGGCGGTGCGCCGTGTCGAGGGCATCGGAAATCTCGGTCGCGTATTGCAGCGCCTGCTCGAGCGGCAGCGGCCCTTTCTTCAAGCGCGCGGCGAGCGTCTCGCCCTCCAGGTACTCCATCACCAGGTAATGAATCGTGTAGCGCCGGCCTCTGGCCGGCTCTATAGGCCGCCGAGACGGCGGCGCTACTACTTCTGACTCCTCTGCTTCCCCTGCCTCTTCGATCTCCTGCTGGCCGACATCGTACAGTACACAGATATTCGCGTGCTTGAGGTTGGCCAGGGCGCGGGCTTCGCGCTCGAAACGTTCGCGCAGCTCGGGCTGATCGGCCAGGTGCGCCGGGAGAATCTTGATCGCCACCAGCCGGTCCAGACGCGTGTCGCGGGCTTTGTAAACCTCTCCCATGCCGCCCGCGCCGAGCAGCGCGAGGATTTCATGAGGTCCGAGCTTGGTGCCGGGTTTCAGCATCGCGTGTCCGCTCCCTCACGGTCACGGCTCTGAGAACCGCCCGCGCCGAGCAGCGAGAGGATTTCATGCGGTCCGAGCTTGGCGCCGGGTTTCAGCATCGTGTGTCCGCTCCCTCGCGGTCGCGGCAGTGAGACAAGTCTACTGAAAGGGTTATCAAAAGGGAATAGGGAATTGCCGGAGTTGCGTTCTGGGGGCCTCGCCGAATGCCGGCGCTGCTTCAAGGATCACGCGGCAGCCAGCCTCACCACGCGCAGCCGCCTGCGCCTTCGCTCGGCGCGCCAGAGGTCGTATTGAACCTGCTGGTTGAGCCAGCTTTCCGCGCTCGTGTCGAAGGCGATCGAGAGGCGCCCGGCCATTTCGGGGCTGATGCCGGCGCGCCCGTTCAGGATGCTCGAAAGGGTTTTGCGGCTCACGCCAAGCCCCCGCGCCGCTTCCGTGACGGTCAGCTGCAGGGGCTTCAGGCATAGTTCTTGGAGCACTTCACCCGGGTGCGGCGGATTATGCATCTTCATGGTTGTCTCAATGGTAGCCTTGGGAGTCCACCTCGTCAACCGGACGGAAAGCGAGATGGGATGATTCCTCATCATCCGCTTGCGTTGGGGGCCAACTTTTCTGTATTCTTTGACGATCCTCCCGATGTATCTTGGTGAACATGAAGAAGGTTTTGATTGTTGACGACGATCCTTCGATCTTGAAGATTGCCAGCATGCGGCTGCGGGCAGAAGCCGTGGAAATCCTGACCGCGAGCGATGGGGCGGAGGGGCTGCGCCTGATTCGGGATCATCGGCCGGCGGTGGTGGTTCTGGACCTGATGATGCCCAAGGTCCACGGGTTCAGCGTGCTGCAGCAGGTTCGGAGCGACCCCTCGCTGCGCGCCACGAAGATCCTGGTCACCTCGGCCAAGGGGTATGCCTCGGACGTGGAGAGGATTCAGAAACTGGGCGCCGACCGCTATCTGCACAAGCCCTATGACCTACAGGAGCTGTGGGAGGCGGTCTCAGAACTGTTAGGTGATCGAAAGGCGAAATTTACGATTCGCTTCTGGGGGACGCGGGGGTCCATTGCGACTCCGGGACCTGCCACGGTAAAATACGGAGGGAATACTGCGTGCACCGAAGTCCGTTGCGGCCAGCAGTTGCTGATCCTGGACGCGGGCACTGGAATTCGCACGCTCGGCGCTTCGTTAATGGAGGAGTTTGCAGGAAGACCGATTCGCGGGCACATTTTCGTGGGCCATACGCACTGGGATCATATCCAGGGTTTCCCGTTCTTTGCGCCGGCGTTTGCGGCGGGGAACGAGTTCACGATCTACAGCCTGCGGGGCGCGGAGAAGCCTCTGGAGCGAATCTTTCGGGGGCAGATGGACAGCGATTACTTCCCGGTTCGGCTGAGCGACATGCAGGCCCGTTTGCTGTTTTCGGAGCTCGAATCCGACGTGGACATTGGGGGAGCCAGGGTATCCTACGTGTTTCTGAACCATCCGGGCGTGGCGATCGGATTTCGCGTGCGCTTCGAGGGGCGGTCTCTGACCTACATCAGCGACCACGAGACGTACGCCCGGCTCGGTCCGGGGGGACGGGACCCCGACCCCATGGATTTGGAAGTGGCGAAGTTCGCCTCCCATTCCGACCTTCTGATTTGCGAAGCGCAATATACCGAAGAGGAGTATGCAGCAAAGAAGGGATGGGGGCACAGCACGTTTCTGGACGTGCTCGAGCGCACGGCGCAGGCGCGCGCCAAGAGCCTGGCGATCTTCCATCACGACCCATCCCACGATGACCCGTTTCTGGACCGCGTCGAGGAGTTTTGCCAGCGCACGATTCAGGAACGCAGCTACGGGTTCCATTGCTTTTTGGCCCGTGAAGGAATGACGATCGAACTGTAGGTGGCGGAATTTTTCATGGCAGAAAAGACCAAAGAGCGGCGTTTGATTCAAGCCGGCGGGCTGACCCACGAAGAGATCAAGAACGCCATCGTCAAGAGCTCGAGCGAGAACAAGTCGCTGATTGAGTCCGTGCTGGCCGACGAGCGGGTCAGCGAGGAGGGCCTGGCGGATTCGCTGGCCGCCTATGCCCGTTTCCCGCGCGTCAATCTGGCCACGGCCAACATTGAAGCCGACGTCGTGAAGCTGCTCCCCCAGGAGATGGCGCGCAAGTTCACCTGCATCCCCGTCCGCATCGAGGGCCGCTACGTGCTGCTGGCCATGGCCAATCCCACCGATTACCGGGCCCTCCAGGAAATCGAATTCACCGTGGGCAAGCCGCTCAAGGTGCTGGTTTGCACGCGCACGGAGATTCTGGATGCGCTGGCGAAATTCTATGAGCCGGAAGATACGCTGCGCGCGTTTACGCAGAACCTGGAGGACGCCAGGAACTTCGAGATTGTCGCCGAGGGCGAAGGCAAAGAAGCCGACGTGGACCTGACCCAGAGCCGTTCCCAGGCGGAAATGGCTCCCGTCGTCAAGGTGGTCAATCTCATGATTCAGGACGCCATCGCGGCCCGGGCGACCGACATTCACGTCGAGCCGACCTTGAACGATGTGCAGGTGCGGGTCCGCGTGGACGGCGTGCTGCGGCCCATGATGCAGTTGCCGAAGTGGCTCTCCAACCCGGTCAGCTCGCGCGTGAAGATTCTGGCCCGCCTGGATATCGCGGAGCGGCGCGTGCCGCAGGACGGGCGCATCAAAGTGCAGCGGGAAAGCAAATCGTATGACCTCCGGATTTCCACGCTCCCGACGTTGTTCGGGGAAAAGATCGTGATGCGAATTCTCGCTTCCGGGAGCGAATTGCCGACTCTCCAGCAGATCAGCCTGGAGGAAGAGGATTTGAAGGTGTTGGTGCGCTCGTTGGCGCAGCCGCAGGGAATGATCCTGGTCACGGGGCCGACCGGCAGCGGCAAGAGCACCACCCTCTACGCGTGCCTCGGCCACCGCAAGACACCCGAAGTCAACATCATCACGGTGGAAGATCCCGTCGAGTACCAGATGCAGGGGATCAACCAGGTCCAGGTGAACGTGAAAACCGGGTTGACGTTCGCCGGGGCTTTGCGCTCGATCCTCCGCCAGGACCCCGACGTCGTCCTCATCGGCGAGATGCGCGACCTCGAAACGACGGAAATTGCGTTCCACGCCTCGATGACGGGCCACCTGGTTTTGTCCACTCTGCACACCAACAGCGCCATTGCCACCATCAGCCGCCTGCTCGACATGGGCGTGGACCCGGTGCTGGTGAGTTCGTCAGTTTCTCTCATCATCGCCCAGCGGCTGGTCCGCAAACTTTGCCAGGAGTGTAAACAGCCGTTTGATCCGCCGGAAGCGATGCTCGAACAATTCGGCACTGGCAAGGATGACACGGTGTATTACAAGGCGGTGGGATGCACGCGGTGCGGCGGGAGCGGCTACGCGGGCCGCATGGCGGTCCACGAGTTCCTGCCCATGACCAAAACGATGCGGGAGTTGGTGGCCCGCAAGGCGCCCGAATATGAAGTCCAGGTGACTATGAAGCGGCAGGGCATGCGCTTCCTGGCGGACCGCGGCCTCGAAAAGGTGCAGGCCGGAACGACCACGATTAACGAAATCTACCGCGTATTGCAGTTGGAAGAAGAGGAAAGGTCGGCGATGGTGGGCAGCCGTTGTCCGAACTGCAAGGCCGAAATCGAGCCGGAATTCGCGGTCTGCCCGAGTTGTCTGGCCTCGCTCAAGAAGCTCTGCCAGCGCTGCAACCAGCAGTTAAAGGGAGATTGGAAAATCTGCCCCTACTGCAAGACCCGGGTGACCGAGGACGGCGAGGGCGTAACACCGGCGGGACTACTGATGGAGGGCGGCGAAGCGGAAGAGCCCGAGCCGGTCGCCGCCGCCGCTCCCAAGCCGAGGAAACCAGTGAAGCCGGCGCCCGCCGCCGTTCAACCGAAGCCCGCGAGCTTGCCCGCCGATGCCGCCCCGGACGGCGGGGGCGGGGAGGACGGGGGCCTGGCCGCGAAGACGCCGCGCATCCTGGTCGTGGACGATGACGCCTCAATCCGCACCATCGTTTCCAAATCCCTGGAACAGCTTCCGTTTCCCGTCGAAATTCAGTCGGCGTCGAACGGCCTGGAAGGCTTCGAAAAAGTGCAAAGCCTCCGTCCGGACATGGTGGTTCTGGACATCATGATGCCCGGCATGGATGGCTTCGAGATGTGCCAGAAATTGCGGTCCCAGGTGGAGACCGCCTTTATCCCCGTCATCATGCTGACCGCGAATCCTACCGAGGAAGGCCGCATCAAGGGGTATCTCGCCGGCACGGACGACTATCTGGCCAAACCGTTCAACATCGCCGAGCTCCACGCCCGCGTCACCCGTCTCTTGCGCCGCTCCTATGGCATCTCCTAAGACAGCCCGAAAAGATTACTACGCGACTCTGGGAGTCGCGCCGGAAGCTACGACGACCGAGATCAAGAAAGCCTACCGCAGCTTGGCGCAGCGGTATCATCCCGATCGCGTCTCGGGAGAGGATGCCCAGCAGGCTGTAGACCGCATGGTGGAAATTAACGAGGCGTTTGCCGTCCTCTCCGAGGCCAAGAAGCGAGCCGCCTACGATCAAGCGCGCATGGCTCCCAGCAAACCTGCGGAGGCCGAGCCGGCCTCGTCGGGCTGGGAAATGCCCGTGGAGCCTACGCCCGCTGCCGCCGCCGCCACACCCCAGAATTCGGCGGTTGCCAGCACGGTCAGCGAGGATTTTCTCCAGAAACTGAAGGCCCTCATTGCGCAGAGCGGAACCTCGGCGAACCTCAAGGAAGAATCGGAGAGGCCGTGGCTGTGGAGCTTCCAGGGGAAAACCTGGAGCGGAAGCTACACGGTCAGCCTGCGTCTCTGTCCGACGATGAATCCGAACGTGGCGCGCGAAAACGTCGCCCAGGCGCAGGCCATGGTCAAGAAGCGGCGCTCCGGCTGGAAGAACAATTTTTTCCTGTTCATTCTCGGATTTCAGTCCTTGAGCGAAGGCGAAACGGTCCTGAAAGTCTTTCGAGCCTTTTGCAACCAGACCGACAACAGCACCGCCCGCAACCTGGTCAACATCGTCGTCATGGACATGAACAACCGGCGTTCGGTCCTCTGCGGCAAGCGCAGCCGCGACGGAAATATTGACCCGGTCCTCGCCGCCCTGTCCATCAGTTGACACGTGCACCGGACCCCATGAAGGTGTCAGGTGTTAGGTTTCAGGGTCTTACTCACGCTGTGAGCGAAACCAGCCAGGTAGGATTCCGAACTCCAGACTCCGAAAAGTTGGACTGTTTTCATGATTAGAAATAGCTCGCGAGTCCACCAAATTGGCTGAAACTGATGCGGTCAGCCCTTTTCTGTTGGCGGCGGCAACAATTGTGACACCTAACACTGTTCGGATCGCTGAAGAGCAAGTAGCCGCCCTGGGGAACCCAAACCGGGCCTT
>CAYWWM010000162.1:0-6603 GCA_964461735.1 uncultured Solibacteraceae bacterium
AAGTAGAACTGCACGAAGCGCATGCCGTCCACGTAGGCCTGGCCGGTGGTGCCGAGGAAGGTGATGGCGCTCGCCTGGGTGGCCATGATCGAAAGGCCCATGGCCCACCACGGCATGCTCTTGTCGGCCAGCAGATATCCTTGAATCGTGCCGCTGCCGCGTCCCTTGTAAAGGCCGTAGCCGACAATGAAGACCAGCGAGAGGATGAGGACAATCCAGTCGAGAAGTCTCATGGGCAATTGAGGTAGCGCCGGCCTCCGGCCGGCTTAAAATGCCGCCGAGACGGCGGCGCTACAAACAAACTCATGGAAAAAACTGATAGGCGCGGGTGAAAGCGTAGAACAGCGCGATCAGGAAAAACAGGTATCCGGCGATAGCGGCGTAGAGCTGCCCCCAGGTGTTGAAGAAGGGCGGACGGTCGTCGTTGAGATCGCGCGCCATGGCGGAGCTCCCGGAAAACAGATTCCGGATTCCGAATTCCGGATTCCAAAAAGTTGGACCGCTTGCAATCGTGCCCCCGGCATGAGCTTCCCTTCGACTTCGTTCAGGGCAGGCATGCCGTGGCTACGACACTCCGACAGGATAACATCTTCCGCGCGGCGCCGGTAAACCGGCGCGATTTTGCTTGACACGCACGGCGGGGCGGGGACATATTTTCTAACGAAGGAGAAAGTCAGATCGGGAATCCCGGATAAATTATGGGCATGTTTCAAGTCCGCGTCCGAGTGTCGAATCCGAGCGACCGGTCCCGATATTTCGATGAAGATTTCTGGATTGATACGGGGGCGCTGTATTCTTTCATTCCCGAAGGGCGGCTGAGCGAAATTGGAATCCCCCCGCTGCGAACCCGGGACTTCATTTTCGCCGATGGGCGGCGCGACCGGCGGTCGCTCGGAGAAGCCGTGTTGACGATTCCCCAGTTGGACGAATCGCTGACCTGCCCCGTCATTTTCGCTCCGGCCGATTCCCTCTACCTGCTCGGCGCAACCGCGCTCGAAAACTTCGGCGTGCAGGCAGACCCCACCACCCAGCAATTAAAACCGATCATCGCCGTCATCGGCGGTTTTCTCGCCTCCGCTCCCCAGGGATTGCCATAAAAGTAAGTTCGTTTTTGAACCGGCGGGTCTAAAACGAGCCGCCCAACCATCCGCAAACAAATCTTTCCGCCTGTCTGGAGGGGCGGCTTGCGTGCTACGAATCTCACGCCGCCTTTGGGACACGACAGTCATCCCCGGCGCGGCCCGCGACCTGCTACCCGAAACCGCCATTGAGCGCAAGCAAATTCTTCCGCGAATTCCGCAGGAACCGAGAGAACCGGAAATTGCGAGAATCCGAGCATTCCGAAAGAACCGATTGCTTGACCCGGTTCGGTGATTCTCCTACTCTGGAACCATGGCGGAGGGCAAGGCGCCGCGCGTGAACGCGGTGCATCGCGGTCTGCAAATTCTGGAACTCCTCGCGGAGCACCGCAAAGCGTGGAGCACGTCGGAGATTGCGCGGCGGCTGAAAATCCCCAAGAGCACGGGAAGCTATCTGCTGCACACGCTGGAGTCGCGCGGCTATCTGCACCGGGAAGAGGGCGGGCACTACCGGCTGAGCATGAAGCTGCTGGCGCTCGGCAGCCAGGCGCAGCACGGCGTGGAGGTGCGCGAAGCCGCCTTGCCGGCCCTGCGGCGCGTGGTCGCGGAGACCGGCATCACGGGACATCTGGCGGTGCTCGAAGGCAGCGCGGCCATCTACATCGAGCGCGTGCCCGCGCCCGGCTTCATTCAGATGGACACCTGGATCGGGCGCCAGATGCCGCTGCACAGCACGTCGTCGGGGAAAGTGCTGCTGGCCTTCCTGCCGGACGAACAGGTCGAGCCGCTGCTCGCCGCAGCCGCCTTGCCGCGATTCACGCCGAAGACCATCGTCTCGCTGCCGCGCCTGCGGCAGGAGTTGAAGAAAATTCGGGAAACTGGTTTCGCGCTTGATGACGAGGAGAACACGCCGGGAGTGCGGTGCATCGCGGCGCCGGTGTTTGACCGCTTCGGGCGCGAGGCCGCTGCGCTCAGCCTGACCGGCGCCGTGCAGCAAATTACCGACGGGCATCTGCCTCGCATCGCGGAGAAAGTGAAGGAAGCCGCGCGGCAGACCACGCGGGCGATGGGCGGGACCGCCGGAGCAGCGGCTCGCAAAGGGTTGTAGTGCCAGCCGCGATGCATTCCATTCTGCACTCCGCCGAGAAGAGCGTCGAACTGCCCGCCGCCGCGCCCGAGCGGTGGTTGCTGGCGGCCTGCCTGTCCTCGCTGCTGCTGGCGCTATTCCTGGCGCAATTCGACGACCCGCTGTTGCGCGCCGTTTACGGGCTCACGCATGCCGAGAACGCCGCCTGGTGGCGGGGAGTCAGCCTACTCGGTTCCGGCCTGGCCCTGACGCCCGTGGTGGCAACGGCCGCGCTGGTCCTGCTCTGGCGGAATCAAAGCCCGAGCGCGCTGGCTCTGGCGTTCGGGTGGGCCGCGACCAGCCTGACCGTCGAATACCTGAAATGGCTGCTCGACCGGGGCCGACCCCCGGTGACCGCGTGGAGTGTTGCGCGCGGCAACGCGTTTCCCAGCGGACACGCCGCGGCGGCGGTCTACTTGTGCCTGTCGCTCGGGCTGGGGTTCCTCGCGCCGGCCGCGGCGGCGGGCCGGCGATACCTGGGAGGGTTCCTCGGGAAATCCTGCTGGGCAATCCTGCTCGGCATCCCGGTTGCGGTGGGCTACAGCCGGGTGGCGCTGGGAGTGCACTGGGCGAGCGACGTCGCAGCGGGCTGGGCTGTCGGCCTGTTTTTTTGCGCCTTCGCGCGGGTCCTTCGGAGGCCCGACCAGCGCAGAGAAATCCAATCGCGCAGCCCGGAGTCGGGCGCCCACGGAGAGTCTTAGGCGGCCCGGTCCCCGGAACCAAAATGAGACGCAAGGCGTCGGCGCGTGAAAAAAAGTTTGACTGGGTGCCGTGATTTTGTTACGTTTTCTCGCTGAACATCTCCGAACGCGGCGGGCTCTTCCGGACAAGCGAGAAAAGGGATTGCGATTCCGAGCGATGCGTGTATAGATTGAAAAGGGGGCCGAAGCACAAGAAACATGTTCTTGCCAAAGCAGATTTTTCTGACCCGGGGAGTGGGACGGCACCGGGAGCAGCTTTCGAGCTTTGAGCTGGCGCTACGGACGGCGGGAATCGCGCAGTGCAACCTGGTGCGCGTCTCGAGCATTTTCCCCGGCGGATGTAAGCTCATCAGCCGCACCGAAGGCCTGAAAAAACTCTCGCCCGGCGAGGTGATCTTTGCGGTGATGAGCGAAAACGCCACGCGCGAGCCGCACCGCCTGATCGCTTCCAGCATCGGACTGGCGCTGCCGGCCGACAAGAGGGCCTACGGCTACCTCTCCGAGCATCACTCCTTCGGCCAGACCGACGAGGAAGCCGGCGAGTACGCCGAGGAGCTCGCCGCCGAGATGCTCGCCACCACGCTCAACGTGGAGTTCGACTCCGATAAAAGCTGGGACGAAAAGAAGGAAATCTACCGCATCTCGAACAAGATCGTCCGCACCATGAACGTCACGCAGTCGGCCGTGGGGGACAAGCACGGCAAATGGACGACCGTGATCACCGCGGCGATTATGCTGACATGAGGAAAGAAGTCAGGAGTCAGAAGCCAGTAGACAGAAGAAAAGCAATCCGCAGATTTCCTAGGATGAGGAGAAGTTTTTTCCAATCTGTGAAATCTGCGTAGTCTGCGGACTGCGGTTTAATCCCTGCGCCCGCCCAGCAAGCCCGCCCGCATCAGGAAATAGAGCAACGTCAGCAGGGTGCTGATGGCCGCGGCCACGTAAGTCATGGCGGCGGCGTTCAGGACGCGGTCCACTCCTTCGCGTTCCTGGGCCGTGATGATGCCGTGCTCGACGACGAGCACCTTGGCGCGGCGCGAAGCGTCGAACTCGACGGGCAGCGTCACGATCTGAAACAGCAGCACGGCGGAAAACAGAACTGCTCCGGCGAGGACCATGTTGGCGGAAGCGAACCCGAGCCCCAGGGCCATCACGATGTACCCGACGCTCGAACCGATGCTGGCCGTAGGGACGAGCATCGAGCGCACCCACAGCGGCGCGTAGTGCCGCGCGTGCTGGATGGCGTGGCCGGCCTCGTGCGTGGCGACGCCGACGGCGGCGATGGAGTTCGAATTATAGACCGGTTCGGAGAGGGCCAGCGTCTTGTTGAGCGGGTTGTAGTGGTCGGAGAGCATCCCGTGCGTCGCGACGATACGAACGTCGGTGATGCCGGCGCGGTCCAGCATCATCTGCGCGGCCTCAGCCCCGGTCATCCCCCGGGCGGACCGCACGTGTGAGTACTTGTTGAACGCGCGCTTCACCCGAAACGACGCCCACAACGACAGCGCCAGTCCCGGCGCGATAAACAGGAAATAGATCGGATCGAAAAACATGGCTTGCTCCTCCTCGTTCTTCCCTCTCTTATTGTAAACGATTCCGGGCCGCTTTGTGCTCACTCCATTAGATGACGCGGCGGGCGGAAAGGTTTTATACCGGCTCGGACGGCTGCCGTTTCGGAATCCGGAATCCGCTGATCGGGTTCGGCTCGCCCGAACCCGTGCGGCAAGTGTGCTACAATGCCGCCCTGCTTGCGGTTGCGGGCGGCGCGGTTGCAAGCGAGGATGCGGAGATGACTTCCCAGGAAATGGCTTCGCGGATCGCCGAGCTGGGGCCGTGGTTCTATCCATTCGATCTGGGCCACGGCGTGCGCACCGAATCGGCGATTCCGGCGTCGGTGACGGGCATTTTCGAGACTCGGCTGGCGATGGTAGACCAAGTGGTCGAGAGCTGCTTCGGGGCGCGGCTCGCCGAAGCGAGCTGCCTCGATGTGGGCTGCCACGAGGGTTTTTACGCGGTCGCCATGGCGCGCCGCGGCATGCGCCGCGTCGTGGGGATGGACGTCCGCGAGACCAACCTGCGCAAAGCGCGCTTCGTCGCCGAAGCGCTGGGGCTTTCGAACGCTTCCTTCTTCGAGGGCAACTGCGAGCAGCTCCGCGCCGAGGAGATCGGCCGGTTCGACCTGACGCTCTTTCTCGGCGTGCTCTATCACCTCGAAAACCCGATGCTGTGCTTGCGCAACCTGAGCGCCGTGACCAAAGAACTCGCGATCGTCGAGACGCAGGTCATCGAGGAAGTGGAAGGCTCGACCGAGTGGGGCGCGCGAGAGTGGACGCGCAAGTATCAGGGCGCGCTCGCCGTCATTGACGAGTCCGGCGAGTTCCACACCGGCGTCCGCGAAACGGGGGCGACGCCGCTGGCCTTGTGCCCCTCGCCGAAGGCGCTCGAGTTCATGCTGCGGCAGGCTGGGTTCCGGCGAGTCGAACTCGTGCCGCCCCCGCCGGGCGCCTACGAGCAGCATCAGCGCGGCAAGCGCGTGGTCTGCGCGGCGTACCAGTGAGCTGAACCATCCGCGCCCTCACGTGTCATCCGGAGGAGCGCAGCGACGAAGGACCTGCGCTTGTCTTAAACCGCCCATGCGAATCAGCAAGGTCTACACGCGCACCGGGGACGAAGGCGAAACCAGCCTGGGCACGGGTCAGCGCGTCAGCAAAGCGTCTCCTCGCGTCCGCGCCTGCGGCGACGTGGACGAATTGAACTCGTTCCTCGGCCTGGCGCGCGCGAAGATCGCCGATCCGGAGCTTCTGAAGTTGCTGGAGCGGATTCAGAACGAATTGTTCGTGCTGGGCGCCGACCTCGCTATACCCTTGCCGGGCCTATCGCATGTTCCGGACCGGCAGCGTCGCGTCAGCGCAGCCGAAATCGAAAACTTGGAACAGACGATTGACCGCTATAACGAAACTCTTCCGCCGCTCCAGGAGTTTATCCTGCCCGCCGGGAATGAAGCCGGAGCGACGCTCCACGTGGCCCGCGCCGTCGCCCGCCGCGCCGAGCGCGAAGTGGCGCATCTGGCGCAATCGGAAAAACTCAACCCGCTCGTCCTCGTCTATCTGAACCGCCTGTCAGACTTGCTCTTCGTGCTGGCCCGCGTCGCCAACCGAGAGGGCGGGTCCGACGAAGTCTTCGCGCAGTTTCATTAAGCCGCCTCTGCGGTTCTGCATCCTTCGCCTTTCTCACAAGTGTCATCCCGAGGAGCGCCAGCGACGAGGGACCTGCACGTCGCTCTCAGGTTCACTCCGCTGCCATACGTTCAGATCCCTTGCTGCGCTCGGGATGACCGGATGATGATGAGGTTGGGATACACCGATCGTATGAATGGACTATTCAAATCGCGTCAGCCGGCGGAACTCGTCGTAACGAGCGTCAATTTCGGCGCGAGTCAAGCGGCGCAGGCGTTCGAGGCCGAAGCGCTCGACGGCGAAGCTGCCCATCACCGAGCCGTAAACGATCGCCCGGCGCAGGACGTCAGAAGCAGGCGTGATCCCAGGTTCGAGGCGGGCGGCGAGGTATCCCATAAACCCGCCGGCGAAGCTGTCGCCGGCGCCGGTCGGATCGTGAACCTCTTCGAGTGGCAGCGCCGGGACGCTGAAGATTTCGCCGTCGCGGAACAGCGTCGCGCCGTTGTCGCCGCGCTTGATGA
>CAYWWM010000163.1:0-6602 GCA_964461735.1 uncultured Solibacteraceae bacterium
CGGCTGACGGGCAGCGGCGGCGCGGGTTTGAGAGTCCAGACGGCGAGTGCGGCAATCACGGCGCCGATCAGCAGCGTAGCGAGGCTAAGGGTCAAGGCTCGGCGTCGGGGGAGCGAGGCGCGACGGGTGGCGGAAGTCAGAGCGGCGGTTCGGGAATCGCTCGCCGCTTCCTGAATTTGGAGGCGGATGTCGGCGGCGTCGCGGAAGCGTTCGGCGGCGTCCTTCTGCAAGCAGCGGCGCAGCAGGGCGCGGATGCCTGGCGGGACGCTCTCCGGGAGCGCCGCCCAGTCGGGCTCGCCGCGCAGTACCGCCGCGATGGTTTCCGTGACCGTCTCTCCCGGAAACGCGCGCTGGGCCGTGAGCAGTTCATAGAGCACGCAGCCCAAGGCCCAGATGTCGGTGCGCTTGTCCGAGGTCTTGCCGCTGGCCTGCTCGGGACTCATGTAGGCGGGCGTGCCGAGCACGGTCCCGGCCAGCGTGCCTTGCAGGCTGCCGGTGGGGATGTCGGCGGGATCAACGGGTTTCCCGGCAGTGGCAAACGCTTTGGCCAAGCCGAAGTCGAGCACCTTGACTTGCCCTTCGGGCGTGACCTTGACGTTCGCAGGCTTCAAGTCGCGGTGGATGATCGGCTTCTCGTGAGCGTGTTCCAGGGCGGCGGCAATCTGCCGCGCGATGCCGAAGGCTTCTTCCGGGGGCACTGCGCCGCGTTTGACTCGCTCGCTGAGCGTGGGGCCGGGCACGTACTCCATCACCAGGAAGCGCGTGCTGGCCGTCTCTTCGAAACTGTAGAGGATGGCGATATTCGGGTGATTGAGCTGGGCAAGCAACTGAGCTTCGCGGCGAAAGCGCAGAATGCGCTCCGGGTCGCGCGCGAAGTGCTCCGGCAGGACCTTGATGGCCACCTCGCGGTTGAGCTTGCTGTCGCGCGCGCGGTAGACCTCGCCCATCCCGCCCGAGCCGAGGTGGGCGAGAATTTCATACTGCCCGAGGTACGTGCTCGGTTTCAGCATGGCTGGTCCGCTCTCTTACGGTCGCGGCTCTGATAACTGCCGCCGAGGAACAGCAATAGTGTAGCAGTGCATAGTGACAAAAAATAGTGGATAGTGGATAGTGGAGAAGCAGTGATTAGGGATGAGTGGCTGGCCCGGATTTCTCACCACGCGAGTCCCGCTTAGCGGGACGATAGAATCTAGCCCCGCACGTAAGTGCTGGGAACCGGAGGATAGGCAAAAGAGCCCCGGAGGGGCGACAGAAATTCTGCTTCCTCAGGTTTTCCCAGGGCTGACGCCCTGGGCTAGAATCTATCGCGCCTCCGGCGCTGTTGATGCTGGCGAGAAATGCGGGCTAGTGGTTGGCCGATGGCGGACTACACCTTATCGGAGCTGATGGTGGTGGCGGCGGCGCGCGAGATCCACGACGGCGACGTGGTGTTCGTCGGAATGCGGCTGCCGCTGATTGCCTTCGTCGTGGCCAAGAACACGCACGCCCCGAACGCGGTCGGGGTGTTCGAGAACGGCGTGCTGCGGAGCACCCCGGCGCGCGAATTGCTCTTCACGATGTCGGACGGCCCGAACCTCACCGGGGCGCTCTCCTGCCTGACCATGCTCGAATGCATGGCGCTGTTGCAGCAGGGGCGCGTGAGCCTGGGCTTTTTGGGCGCGGCGGAAGTGGACCGGCACGGCAACCTCAATTCCACCGAGGTGCGCGGCCCGGCGGGGAACCTGATCCGTCTCCCCGGCAGCGGCGGAGCCTGCGACATCGCCACGCTGGCGCGCCGCTTCGTGGTCCTGCTCGATCATCAGAAGGAGCGGCTGCCGGAAAAGGTTCACTACATCACGAGTCCAGGCAACGGCCCGTGGCGAAACAGCGGCCGACTGAAGCAGGGCGGCCCGTCCGCAGCGATTACGACGAAGGCCGTGCTGCGCTTCGGGGACTTCAAGGCAACGGGAGGCGAGGCGGCCCTCGAATCCTTCCACCCGGGGGTGACCGTCGAAGAGATCGTGGCGAATACCGGCTGGCCGCTCAAAGTTCCCGCGCGCGTGCGCCAGACGCGCCCTCCCAATGCCAAAGAACTTCGGGTGATCCGCGCCTACGACCCACAGCGTTTTTGGACCAAGTGAGAGGGAGCAAGTGAGAGGGAGAGGATACGTGCCCGCGAGACCGCGCCGACACGCGCCGAAAGCAACCCGCCCGAAGATGCCGGGCTACGGCTTGCCCAAGGGAACTAAGGGGCTGTTGCCGTGGAAATGGGCGGAAGACCGGCTCAGAAAGAGCCGTCAATTCTGGATTGCCACCACCCGACCGGACGGACGACCGCACCTGATGGTGATTTGGGGCCTGTGGCGGGACGGCGGCTTCTACTTCTGTACGGGAGAAACGTCACGCAAGGCACGCAACCTGCAAGCCAATCCCTGGTGCGTCATCGGCTCCGAACGCGCCGAACAGGCGGTGATCGTGGAAGGAAAAGTCGAACTGATTACCGATGTCACACTGCGCAAGAGTTTTGGAAAGACGTATCAGAAGAAATACAAGTGGGACATGGAGGGCTTTACGGAGCCTCTTTATGTTTTGCGCCCGCGAGTGGCGTTTGGATTGTGGGAAAAGAAGTTTGTGAACACGGCGACGCGGTGGCTGTTTGAGAGGTGAACAGGATGGGGCGCTATCAGTCCATCACGGCGGCGGGCGCTGGTGCGGTCTATACGATCGAGCTGCACCAGCCGCCGCTCAACATCATAGACATCGCCATGATGGAAGAGATGCAAGCGGCGCTTCACGAAGCCGATGCCGACCCGAACATGCGCGTCATTCTATTTCGCGGGGCGGGGCCGAAAGCAGGGCCAAAAGCCTTTTCGGCGGGCGTGAGCATCCAGGACCACACGCCGGACCGCATCGTGCAGATGATCCGGTGCTTTCACGGCATCTTCCGGCGACTGGCGCGGACGGAAAAGGTAACCGTGGCCGTGGTGCACGGGCATTGCCTCGGAGGCGGCTTCGAGCTGGCGGCGATGTGCGACCTGGTGGTGGCCGCCGAAGACGCGCAGTTCGGGCAGCCGGAGATCAAGCTCGGCCAGCTCGCCCCCGTCGGAGTCATCCTGCTTCCCTACCTGATCGGGTACCGCAAGGCGGCGGAACTGCTTCTGACCGGAACGACCCTGAGCGCCGCGCAGGCGCATGCGCTCGGCTTGGTCAACCGCATCGCGCCGCCGAAGCAGTTGCAGGAGCGCACCGACGAGCTGCTGCGCGAGCTGCTGGAGCAGAGCCCGACGGCGCTGCGGCTGACCAAAACCATCCTGCGGCGCGTCGGCGGTCTCGACTTCGAGCGAGCCTTGGCCGAGAGCGAAGAATTTTTCCTCCAGACTCTCGCCAAAACGGAGGACGCCAAAGAGGGAGTCTTTGCGTTCCTCGAAAAGCGCGCCCCGCAGTGGAAGAACCGGTAGGAAGGAGCCAGGAGTCAGGAGTCAGAAGTCAGAATATGAAGAATCCCGCGAAGCAAACTGACAAGGTCCTCACCCTCGCGGAAGCCATCGAGCGCTTTGTGCCGGACGGGGCGAGCGTAGCCCTGGGCTTGCAGCTCGAAAGCATGATCCCGTTCGCGGCGGGCCACGAGATCATCCGGCAGCGGAAACGGGACCTGACGCTGGTGGGGCCGATCTCCGACATCCTGTTCGACCAAATGATCGGGGCGGGTTGCGCGCGCCAGGTCGTGGCGGCCTGGGTCGGGAACGTGATGATGGGCTCGGCGTATAACTTCCGACGCGCGGTCGAGGAGGGCATCCCGCACCCGGTCGAGATGGTGGACCACACGAATTTCACCGTGGCGCTGGCGTTGCACGCCGCCGCGCTGGGCGTGCCGTTCCTGCCCACGTATACGACGATCGGGTCGGACATTTTCGAGCGCAACAATAGGAGTCACACGCCTGGGCTCGCTGAGTTCGAGGCCCCCTTTACCCGCGAGAAAATGGTAGCCGTGCGCGCGCTGGCCCCGGACGTGGCGATCCTCCAGGCGCAGCGCGCGGACAAAGAAGGCAACGCGCACGTCTGGGGAAACCTGGGAGCATCGCCGGATGCCGCGCGGGCGGCGCGCGCCGTGATCGTGGTGGCCGAAGAAATCGTCAGCGCGAAAGTCATCGCCAGCGACCCCAACCGCACGGTGATCCCCGGCTTCCTGGTCTCCGCCGTGGTCGAGGCGCCCTACGGCGCGCATCCCTCCCCCGTGCAGGGGTACTACAATCGCGACAATAATTATTACAGCGAGTACCACCGAGGGACGAAGACGCGCCAGGATTTCGAGACGTGGTTGAATCATTGGGTGCTGGAAGTGACAGGCCGTCAGGAGTACGTTGAGCGGCTGGGGGCGGAGCGGCTGGAATCGCTCCGAGTAAAGAAACACGCCTACGCCGCGCGCACGGAGTTTGGGCATTGAGGGAGCGGCAAGCCACTCGGCAATAATGTATCCACATTGTGGTATAATGTAGTCTCATTAGCGAAGATAAGATTGGATGGAGTTTGAGCATGGCCGAACGTCGCATTGGAATCCGCGAGCTAAAGTCGAAGTTGAGCGAATGCGTGCGCGAGGTCAAGGCGGGCCGGACGATCATCGTCACGGAACGGGGGCGAGCCGTGGCCCGGATCATTCCGGATTCGACGCCGGAGACCGAGTCGCTGCAGGAACGGCTCGATCGTCTGGTGCGTACGGGAGCGATTCTTTGGAACGGTAAGCGATTGCCACCCGCCAAACCGGTGCCGGGACTGCGCGGGAAGTGCGTATCGGACATCGTGATCGAGAATCGCGAATGAGGCTGTATCTGGATACGAGCGCCTTGGTCAAGCGCTATGTGGTCGAGCAGGGGTCCAGCGAGGCCATCGAACTGGTCCAGCGCGCCGAAATGGTCGGGACTTCCCTGGTCACCCGGGCCGAAGTGGCGTCGGCGCTCGCGAAAGCAGTGCGCTTCGGTTTGCGCGAGGAAACTGGACGAACGGCGCACGGAACTTTTCTCAGCCATTGGCCGTTCTTTGTAAGAATTCCCGTGACGGAGGCGCTCGTATCCAGGGCGGACGCCTTGGCCTGGGACTACGCGCTGCGAGGCTACGACGCCGTGCAACTCGCCTCCGCGATTTCCTGGCAGGAGTCCCTCGGCACGCCTGTCACGCTCGCCACGTTCGACTACGAGCTCTGGGCAGCGGGCAGAAAGGTCGGAATGCAGGTCTGGCCTGCAAAGCTACGTGGCTGACAGCAAACCCCGCAAGACCGCCCACCGGCGCCATTGCGGCGGTTCAAATCAATCAGGAGGACGTCAGATGCCCATTCCACGATTGGTTGCGAAAGCGATGTTTACCCTATTTCTGGCTTCCTGTGCTACCGGTGTGGGTGCGCAAGCGCCGGGCCAGGGCTCCTTTCATCTGCTAGAGACGACTATTACCGACGTTCATGCGGCGTTGCGGTCGGGGCAGATCACCTGCCGCCAACTGGTGGACCTGTATCTGAAACGAATCGCCGCCTACGATCAAGCCGGGCCGCGCCTGAACGCCGTGCAGACGGTCAATCCGCGCGCGCTCCAGGAGGCCGAGCGGCTCGATGCGGCGTTTCGCGCCTCTGGGCTCACCGGGCCTCTGCACTGCATTCCGGTCCTCGTCAAGGACCAGGTCGAGACGAGCGACATGCCGACGACCTACGGTTCGGCGGTATTCAAGGAATTCGTGCCGCAGCGGGACGCCACCATCGTGACCAAGATGAAGCGCGCGGGAGCGGTCATTGTGGGGAAAGCTACGATGGGCGAATTCGCCGCCGGATACGTCGGCTCTGCGTTCGGGGTGGTGCGGAACGCCTATGATCCGGCGCGCAGCGCCAGCGGGTCCTCGGGCGGGACAGGTTCCGGCGTGGCGGCCAACTTTGCCATGGTGGGAATCGGCGAAGACACGGGCGGGTCCGTGCGCGGCCCCGCCGCCGTAGCCAGTCTGGTGGGCTTGCGGCCGACCGTGCCGCTGGTGAGCCGCTTCGGGATGATGCCCGCCACGCCCACTGCCGACACTTTGGGGCCGATTGCGCGCACGGTGAGAGACGCCGCCCTCTTGCTCGACGTCATCGCGGGCTACGATCCCAACGATCCCGTGACGGCCTACGCCGCCGGCCAGGTCCCGCCCACCTATGCGGCCTTCCTCAGCAATGACGGCCTGCGCGGCGCGCGCATCGGGGTCATTCGGGAGCCGGTGGACCCCAGGGCCGACCCCGCGTCGGATGACTACAAGAAAGTGAAGGCCGTCATAGACCAGGCGCTCGCGGATTTGAAAAAGCTGGGAGCGGAAGTCCTCGATCCCGTGACGATCCCGGAGCTAAAAGATCGCGTGAAGAAGGTGGCCGAGGACAACCTGTTCGAAACCGAGCAGGCCATCGAGAAGTACCTGGCCGCGCATCCCAATGCTCCGGCCAAGACGTTGCGCGAAATTCTGCTGACGGGAAAGGTGGTGCCGTCGCGTTCCGCCCGGCTGATGGGCAACGTCGGCAAGACGACGGGCGATGCGGGCTATCTGCAAGTTCTGCTGCTCAGAGAAGAGACGCGGCAAATCGTGCTCCAACTGATGGCGGAGCATCGCCTGGACGCGCT
>CAYWWM010000164.1:0-6569 GCA_964461735.1 uncultured Solibacteraceae bacterium
ACCAGAAGAAGGGGGCGGACCGGGGAATTGACGGCAGACTCTACTTTCACGACGATCCCAAAGATCATACCAAGCAGATCGTTATCTCGGTCAAGTCGGGCAGTCTCGCGGCAAGGGACGTGCGCGATCTGGTCGGCGTCGTGACCAGAGAAAAGGCCTCCATCGGCGCGCTGCTCACGCTGGAGCCGCCCACCAAGCCGATGCGGCGCGATGCGGCCTCGCTGGGCTTCTACCAGGCTCCTTTCGGCAAAAAATATCCGCGCTTACAGATCCTGACGATTGCGGAGTTATTGGAAGGAAAGACGCTCGAATTTCCGCACGAAAACGTAACCTTCAAGAAGGCCGCCGCCCATCGGCCAGTCAAGGAGTCCCAAATCCCCCTCGCTCCCGAGCCGGACTAGGACACTGCCGGCCTTCGGTAGTGTCTCAGTTTGACGTAAGGGCATCCCGGCAAGCCGGGATGCCGAAGAAGCGTAACTGTCCCTTGGGCTTTAGCCCCTGAGGGCCAGTCCCTCAGCGGTTGAAACCGCTGTAGGCACGTGCTCTTACGGCACGGTTGAAAACTGTGCCCTTACGGCTTTGGAAATTCAAACTGAGACACTACCTGGCCGTCTGGCCTTCACTGCTTTTGCCATTCGGAGGGGAATCGAGTATACTGATAGCTTGCAGGAGTGGGCGCGGAGCAGAGTGGGCGCGAAGCCCACTTTTTTGTTGGGCCAGGCAATGGAGCAGATTGACCGGATTCGCGAGATCGCCGACCGCATCGCCGTGGCGGAGGGCCTGGAGCTGGTGGAGGTGGCATTCGTGGGGCAGGGGCGAAACGCCGTCCTGCGAATCTTTCTCGACAAGCCGGGCGGGATCACGGTGCGGGACTGCGAGCGAGTGAGCC
Source organism: uncultured Solibacteraceae bacterium (assembly GCA_964461735.1). GTDB lineage: Bacteria > Acidobacteriota > Terriglobia > 2-12-FULL-54-10 > 2-12-FULL-54-10 > CAYWWM01. The sequence continues at coordinate 890 of CAYWWM010000164.1, forward strand.
GCGAGATGGGAGTGGTCCTGGACGTGGAGAACCTCATCCCCGGCAGCTATACGTTGGAAGTCTCCTCCCCCGGCCTCGACCGCCCGCTGCTGAAGCCGTCCGATTACGAGCGCTTTGCGGGAAAGCGGGTCAAGCTGGTGCTCAAATCGCCGCACGACGGGCGGCGGCGCTTGCGGGGTCTGCTCCGAGGAATGCGGGACGGGAGAGTCGAGCTCGAGGAAGAGAACGGCGAGGCCATCGGGATCGAGTACGCTGCAATTCAGAAGGCGAATCTCGTGTTCGAGTGGGGGAACGGAACGCGACGGCGCGAGCCGCGCACGCGGTGACGAGAGCGGAAAGGGCAACCATGTCGAGTCTGCTGCTGCAAATCGTGGACCAGATGAGCCGGGAAAAGGGCATCGAGCCGCAGATCATCGTCAGCGCCATCGAGGACGCCCTGCTGGTGGCCGCGCGCAAGTTCTACAAGACCAGCGAGGAGCTGCGCTCGCAGTTGAACCGCGAAACCGGGCAGGTGGAAATCTTCGCGCTGAAGAAGGTCGTGGAGGAAGTCACCAACCCGCAGCGCGAGATCAGCCTGGAGGAGGCCCTGCGGCTCGACCCGGCGTCGGCGCTCGAATCGGAAGTGCGCATCCAGAAGCCCACCGGCGTGCTCGGCCGCATCGCCGCCCAGACGGCCAAGCAAGTGATCTTCCAGAAGGTCCGCGAGGCGGAGCGGGAAAACGTTTACAACGAGTACAGCGGGCGCATCGGGGAGATGGTCAATTGCATCGTCAAGCGGCTGGAAGGCCCGGACCTCATCCTCGAAGTGGGGAAAACGGAAGGGCGGCTGCCCCGGCGGGAACAGTCCAAGCTCGAAACGTTTCAGGTGGGGGACCGCGTGCGGGTGGCCATCATTCAGGTGGAGAAATCGTCCAAGGGGCCGCAGGTAATCGTTTCGCGCGCCGCTCCGGGGCTGGTGGCGAAGTTGTTCGAAATGGAGGTTCCGGAAATCTACGACGGCACGGTCGTGATCCGGGCCACCGCGCGGGAGGCCGGCGAGCGCTCCAAGATCGCCGTCTTTTCCAAGGACCGCGAGGTGGATTGCGTGGGCGCCTGCGTCGGCATGAAGGGCATGCGGGTGCAGTCCATCATCCGCGAGTTGCGGGGCGAGAAGATTGACATCATCGAATTCAACGAGGAGCCTTCCACGTTCGCGGCCAACGCGCTCAGCCCGGCCAAGATCAACCGCGTGGCGATCCTGGACGCGTCGGCCAAGCACCTGGAAGTCATCGTGGACGACACGCAGCTCTCGCTCGCCATCGGCAAGAAGGGGCAGAACGTCCGCCTCGCCTCGAAACTCCTCGGATGGCGGATTGACATCAAGAGCGAGGAAGAGAAGCGTCAGGAAGTGGAATCCCAGATGGAGCAGTTGGTGCAGTCGGGAACCCCGCTTTCAGACGTGGAGGGAATCGGCGAGAGAACCATCGAGAAGCTCGCTGAGCGCGGAATTAACACGGTCGAGCGGCTCGGAGAAATGACTCCGGAGCAGTTGCAGGAGATTCCCGGCATTGGACCGAAGATGGTGGAAAAAATCCGCCTGGCCGTGAATAATTATTATATGCAATTCGACGAAACGCCGGAGGCCGCCCCGGCCGAGGCCGCTGCGCCGGCCCCGGCAGTGGAGACCGAGGCAACGTCCGGGACGCCGGAAGACCAAGGCTCCAAAGACTCCGAAAGCGACGAGGCATCTTCCTCTGAGGAGGAACCCAATCCGTAAGGAGCTCGCCGCACGCCGGCGGAGGGGTACGGAAGGGTGAAATCGGCCGTAGGAAGCACGATGCGTATCAACGAACTAGCCCGGGAACTCGAGGTCAAAGCCAAGGCGATCCTCGACTACCTGGCCGAACTCGGCATCGAAGACAAGAAGTCGCACTCGAGCTCTATTGACGACGAGTTAGCCGAGCGAGTGAAAGCGCACTTCCACGAGATGCCGGCCGAAGAGCAGCCGGAACCCGCTGCGGAGAGCGCTCCGACGGAGAGTGCTCCGCCCAGCGTGGTGGAAGCAGCGCCTGCGCCGAAGCCTCCGTCCGTGGTGGAAGCCGAGGGCAAGACCGAGCGCAAAGCCGAAGGAAAGACCGCGCCGGTCCGGGCCCCAGCGGCCCCCTCCGCGGCGGCGGCCGTGGCGCGCAAGAGTGCGCCGGCGGAAGCGCCCGCGCCCGTGGCGCCCAGACGAAGTGTGCTGCGCCCGCCGGTGCGGACGCACGGCGAGCCCCCGGTGGTTTCCCAGCCCCTCGGTCGCCCCATTCTCGAGCCGAAGGCCCCTCCCTCTCCTGCAGTGGTCCCGGCCCCTCCGTACGCCGAACAACCTAAGGCGCTGGCGCCGGCGGCGGCCGGGCCCGCTCGGGTAGCGGCGCCAGCCGGACCGGCGCCTAGGCCGGTGGGCCGAGTTCCTATTCCGGTTCCTGCCCGGCCGCGGCCGCCGCTCGGACCTGCCAAACCTGGCGAACCCATCTACCGAAAGCCGCCCGCCAGGCCTGGGAAATTCCCCGGCCCGCCGGGGACGGGTCCCGGAATTGCCCCTTCGCCGGAGCAGGTTCGGAGAGGGCCGCATCCGGTGCGCGGCAGGGGTCCGGGAGCCGCGCGCACCGACCGGGAGCGGCGGGTTGAAGACGTGCGGGAGCGCGCTCTGCGCGTGGCCCATCCACCGCGGCCGGCGCCGCAGCCCATCCGGGTGGACCTGGAAATCACCGTGACGGAAGGGGTCACGGTCAAGGATTTGTCGGAAAAGCTGGGAGTGAAAGCGCGCGACCTGATCCGTCGGCTGCTGGACATGGGCGTGCTCGCCACCATCAACCAGAACCTCGATCCTACGCTGGCGGAGCAGGTGGCGCAGAGTTTCGGCGCGCGCACGCGCGTCGTCAGCTTCGAAGAAGAAGCCATCGAGCAGGTCGAAATCGCCGAAACGCCCGGGCAGCGCGTCACGCGCGCCCCGGTGGTGACCGTGATGGGGCACGTGGACCACGGCAAGACCTCGTTGCTCGACGCTATCCGGGAGACCAACGTCACGCAGCAGGAAGCAGGAGGGATCACGCAGCACATCGGCGCCTACGCCGTGGCGGTGAACGCCCGCCAGGTTGTGTTCCTGGACACGCCCGGCCATGAAGCCTTTACGCGCATGCGGGCGCGCGGCGCCAAAGTGACCGACGTCGTGGTCCTGGTTGTGGCCGCCGACGACGGCGTGATGCCGCAGACCATCGAAGCGATCAACCACGCGCGGGCTGCCAAAGTGCCGATCCTGGTGGCGATCAACAAGGTGGACAAGCCGGGCGCTCTGCCGGAGCGCGTCAAGAAACAGCTCTCCGACCAGGGGCTGGTGGCCGAGGATTGGGGAGGGGACGTGGTCACGGTCGAGGTTTCCGCCAAGCAGCGCACCAACCTGAAGTTGCTGCTGGAGATGATCCTGCTGGTGGCCGACCTCCAGGACCTGAAGGCGAACCCCGAGCGCGCCGCCAATGGCACGGTGCTTGAAGCTAAGCTCGACAAGGGCCGCGGCCCGGTCTGCACGGTCCTGGTGCAGAACGGAACCCTGCGCGTGGGCGATTCGTTCCTGGTCGGCGCGGTCTTCGGCAAAGTGCGGGCCATGCTGGACCACCTGGGCCATCCGGTCGGGGAAGCCCCTCCTTCGACGCCGGTGGAGGTTCTGGGCTTGCAGTCGCTGCCGCAGGCCGGGGATGCCTTCCAGGTGGTCCCGGACCCGACCAAGGCCAAGCAGATTGCGCTCTTCCGCGAATCCAAGCTGCGCGAGCTGAGCCTGACCAAATCTTCGCGCCTGACGCTCGAGCACCTCCACGATCAGATGAAAGCGGGTGCCATCAAAGAACTGCCGATCGTGCTCAAGGCGGACGTGCAGGGATCGGTCGAGGTGCTGGCGGAGTCGCTGAGCAAGCTCGGCGACGAGCGCGTCAAGACCAAGGTGATTCACGCCGGCGTCGGAGCGATCACGATTTCCGACGTGCTGCTGGCCTCGGCGTCCAATTCGATTATCATCGGGTTCAACGTGCGGCCGGAGCGAAAAGCGACCGAGCTGGCCCTGCAAGAAGACGTGGAGATCCGCCTGCACACGATCATCTACGAAGTGATGGAGGAGATGAAGAAGGCCATGCTGGGCCTGCTCGAGCCGACTTTCAAGGAAACCGTGGTCGGCAAAGCCGCAGTGCTCCAGACGTTCCGGGTGGCCAAGGTCGGAACCGTCGCCGGGACCATGGTCTCCGACGGGAAGCTCACCAAGGGAACCTCCGTCCGCCTGTTGCGCGACAACGTCGTGATCTACACGGGACGCATCGGCTCGCTGCGGCGGTTCAAGGACGACGTGTCCGAGGTGCGCTCCGGCTTGGAATGCGGCGTCTCGCTCGACAATTACGGCGACGTCAAGGCGGGCGACGTCCTCGAAGCGTTCGTCACGGAGCGCATCGCCACGGCGGCGCTGGTCTAAATTCCGTCCCGGGAGCCGCAGCGGTTCTACAAATGCTGTAGACCGGGTTGTGGAATCGTAAGGGGACGACTTTAGTCGTGCCGCATCAGAGTCGGTGAGGGAGCGCTTTAGCGCCTGAGGGAAGTCTTTCCGCCAGCGTTACCAAACCCACCTCAGCGGCTAAAGCCGCCGCGCAGCGGACGACTTGCGGCATGGCTGAAGCCCTTACGGTCTACACTAAAAGTTAGTCCGCTCTAAGCCGCTCCCTGCTGCTTTCCACCATGCCGATCGGCGTGCTGACCCTGGAACTCCACCTCCCGCACGCGCATTCCCTGAAAGAAAAACGGATGGTGCTGCGCAGCTTGAAAGAGCGCCTGCGCGCGCGCTTCAACGTGGCCGTGGCGGAACTCGAGCACCAGGATTTGTGGCAACGCAGCGTGCTCGGAGTGGTTTCGATTGCCAACGACCAGAAGGCCATCGAGTCGTTGTTCGAGGCCGTCGAGCGCGAAGCCGAGAACCAGTTGGGCGACCTCTTGGTGGGCAGTCAGCTCGACTTTCTTTGAGGGAGTAGGGAGTGGGGAGTAGGGAACAGAAGTGCAGGTCCCTCGCTCCGCTCGGGATGACAGAGGTTGGTGGGTTTTCTACTGACTACTGACTACTGGCTCCTGACTCCTGGCTCCTGACTCCTATCTTATTCACTAGGCGCTGCCGATTCTCTATTCTCTGCTCCCTAACGACGTCATGCGGAACAACACCCACCGATTGGAGCGGTTGTCAGACCGCATCCGGCAAGAGCTCGGCGAGCTGATCGAGTATGAGATTAAAGATCCGCGCGTGGGCCTGGTGACCGTGACCGCCGTAGAAGTGGCCGAGAACCTGCGCCGGGTCCGTGTGTTGGTTCGCGTTCCGGGCGACGGCCGCGAACAGCAGACCAGCCTCCGGAGGCTGGCGGCGGCGCAGAGCTTCCTGCGGCGCGAGCTGGCGCAGCGCCTGGGCTTGCGACGTATCCCGGAGATTTCATTCCACCAGGACCCGGCGGATACGGGCTCATGATCCGTTGGTGAGCGAAGTCGAACCGCTATTCACGGTCTTCCCTGCCGGCAAGAACCAGCGATGATGGCTCGGCGGGACGACCTCCGGCTGTTGTGAGTACGCCACCTGATGGTTTGGCCGTTATCATGAGTTGACCGCCTCAGGCAAATCTCCACAGCTTACCGGAAACGGGGAGCC
>CAYWWM010000165.1:0-6529 GCA_964461735.1 uncultured Solibacteraceae bacterium
CTTTCTCCCAATAATGCCCCTCATTGAACATTTTTCTCAGGTCCCATTCTGAAACTCGTATAATAGGAATGGCAGGTTCACTCATGGTGAGCAGTTCTCAAATTCGTGAACAGCTGGCGATGTTACTGGACGGCAGAATTGACCTGGATGCCTTCGAAGATTGGTTTGTGCAGAGCACATGGAATATTCACTTGTCCGGGAGTCCTTCCGCCGTGGCTCTAACTTTTGCCATTGAAGAATCGCTTTCCGAATACTCTAGTCATCATCTCACCGAACAAGAATTGCGTTCCGAGCTTGAATCCCTCGTGCCCAGCAAAAAGAAATCGCAGCTGCCTCTCAAGCGAACAGCGACTCGGTGAACTGCTCGGGGTCGAAGGGGAGCAGGTCGTCCTTCTGCTCGCCGACGCCGACGAAGCGGATGGGGAGCTTCAATTCGCGGGCGATAGCGATGACGATGCCGCCTTTGGCCGTGCCGTCGAGCTTGGTCAGGACAATCCCCGTGACGCCGGAAGATTCGGTGAACTGGCGGGCCTGTTGCAAGCCGTTCTGGCCGGTGGTGGCGTCGAGTACCAAAAGCACTTCATGGGGCGAGCCGGGGATGACGCGCTGGCAGGTGCGGCGCATCTTCTCGAGCTCCGTCATGAGGTTGACTTTGGTGTGCAAGCGGCCGGCCGTGTCGGCGATGACGCAGTCATATTGGCGGGCCTTGGCGGCAGTGAGCGCGTCAAACAGCACGGCGCTCGGATCGGCGCCGGGGCGCTGCTTGACGACCTCGCAGCCGGTGCGCTCGCCCCAGACCTCGAGCTGTTCGACGGCGGCGGCGCGAAACGTGTCTCCGGCGCAGAGCAGCACTTTTCTGTCACTCTTTCCCTGCGAGCGGAACTGCCAGGCGAGCTTGCCGATGGTGGTGGTTTTGCCGGTGCCGTTGACGCCGACGACCAGAACCACCAGAGGAGGCTCGGCAGTGCGCGGAAGGCCGTTCGCCGTTTGCCGCAAGATGTGTAGCAGTTCGGACTTCACCGCGGACTGCAAGCCCGAGGGGTCCTGCAACTGGCCGCGCGTGACCTGCTGGCGCACGGAATCGAGGACCTGCTGTGCCGTCCCGACGCCGACGTCGCCCCGGATCAGGACTTCCTCCAAGCCGTCGAGCAGGGCCGGGTTGATCTCGATTTTCCCTTGCACCAGCTCCTCGACGCGGGAGACGAGCGAGCTGCGTGTGGACTCGACGGCTTTGCGGAAGCGCTCGCGCAGGCCGGGCGTGGGTTCGGGACCAAACAGAGTCTGAATCACGGGCGGAGGCTCTCCTCGGAAGGAATATAGCACAGTGGGAATGGGGTGTGGATGGATGGAGATCGTGGCGCTGGTGGGAAAGGGCGGGAGACAGTGGGCGATGGCGGGTCCGTGGGGGACTGGAGGGGAGATGGTGTGGCGCCGGTGGTTTGTGAGAATGGTTCGGAGGTCGCAAAGATCGTGGCGCAGAGCGTGGCAATGGCACTGATTTGCACCGGTTTTTGCGCCTCGTGCGACACGATCTCTTGCCTAGAAATGGCACTCCCGCTTTACCTTATGGATCTGGCGCGAGTTGGGGCCATCTGGCGCAACTTGGGCAGCGTGGTCCTGCCCATTCTTTCCATTCACTTACATTCCGCGCGCCACGAATTATGCGACTGCGTGCGCCACGATCCGTGCGTAGCTACACCGCATTAGGACGCGAAGGTTCAGCCGTCACGGACAGCTCCGTGGAAACAGGTCAGGCTGCATTTTCGACTTGCTGCAGCAGAACTTCGGCGTAGAGCGCCCCGTCGGGCGTCTCGTCGTGCTTGAAAAACACGTAGGCGTCTTTCCCCTTGCCGAGCAGTTCGCGGACGGCGACGGCGACGGCGGCTCGGTCCTCGGGCGTATAGTCGGGCTTGCGGAGGCGGAAGTAGACGAAGTCGGCGGTGAGGACTTTCGGGATTTCGAGCTTCTCGGATTCCGCGAGGCACAAGCAGATGTTGTGTTGCTCCAGAAGCCGGTAGACATCGTCGTTCAACCACGAAGCGTGGCGGAACTCGAAGGAAATCCGCACGGCGCGCGGCAGGATCGCGAGGAAGTCACTGAGCAACACCAAATCGCAGCGCAGTTGCGGCGGAAGCTGGAACAGCACGGGCCCTAGCCGTCCGGCAGCCAGCAGCGGCTCCAGGGCTTGGAAGAATCCGCGCGTGAACTCTTCGGCGTTCCGGAGCCGCAGGAAATGCGTGATGCGCTCGTGCGCCTTGACGGCGAATGAGAAGCCCGGCGGGGTCGCTTGCGTCCAGTTCGAGAGCGTCGCAGCGCTCGGCAGGCGCCGGAAGGTGTAGTTGATCTCGACGCTGTTCAGGCGCCGCGCGTAATGCTCCAGGAATCGTTTCGCGGGGAGGTCTTGCGGGTAGAAATCCGGCTTCCACTGCGCGTACGCAAACCCGGAAGTGCCGGCAAAGAGTCTGGCCATCGCGTAGGTGGTAGGTGTTGGGTAAGGGCGCGGCGTCCAGCCGTGCCGCAAGGGATTGGAAATACGCTAACTGTTCCCTACCGCGGAGCGGTGCGGCGGAACTGGCCCTGCCACTTGGCTTTCAACGCGGCGCGCGGCACTTCCTCTCCCCGGAGGAAGACTCGGTTGATCCGCCGCGTGTTGGAAATGCTTTCGAGCGGATTGGCGTCGAGCACGATGAAATCGGCGCTCTTGCCCGCCGCGACCGTGCCGGTATTGAGGCCCGCGATTTCGGCTGAGTCGCGCGTCGCCGCCACAATCGTCTCGGCCGGCGTCATGCCCATGGCCACCATACTTTCCAGGCCCATGTGCGCGTAGTAGCCGATCCAGAAGCGCGTTTGCCCGGTGTCGGTCCCGAGGACCACGCGAATCCCGGCGGCCCGCAAAGCCATGGCGTTGCGCGCGTCGCCGGCAAACTCCCGGCGGACCTCCTCCAAGGCTTCCGGCGTCTGCATCGCCAGCGGCTCGCCCCACAGCGCCTGCACGTGGTCGGGAGAGTAGGTATCGAGCAGCAACGGATCGCTGATCCAGGCAGGGCGCGCGCCGCCCTGGGTCATCCAGGCCGTGGTCAGGCCCGGCGTCATCCAGAGCTTCGGCCGGTCGTTGCGGGCGATGCGGTCTTTGACGATCGAGATCAGCTCGTCGTCCGCCACCTCGCCTTGGCGCACCGGGACGTGCAGCCATCCCTCGACGCCCCCTCGCATCAGCGCCTTGGCATTGGCCAGCGTGACGTTGTGCACGGCCACGGGAGTGTTGCTCTTGTGCGCTTCTTCGAGGATCGCGTTATAGAGAGGCGGCGTCAGTGTCCGCTTGGTTCCGCCGCGGTTGTCCACCCAGAGCTTGATGAATTCGGGCTTCATCTCCACCGCGTCCTGAACCGCGAGGCGGGCCTCCTCGACGGTCGAGACCGGATAGGCGACATCGGTTCGCGAAGGGTGGCCTTGCGGTCCGGAACCGGGCCAGGCCATCCCGGGGCCGGCCGTGCGAAACAGCGCCGCGCCGGGGATGACCTCTTCGCGCACGCGCAGCGGCACGTCGCCCCAGCCGGTGCGGCCGCCATGCAGGTCGGAGCGGTCCACGAGATCGCCGATTCCGACCACCGCGCCGACGCCGTGGTACGCCAGCCGCTCGAGATGGTCAATGAGATTCTCGCGCGTGTAGGTCTCCTTCGACATGGTCCCTTCGGCGACGTTCTGGAAGCCGAGGTGGCCGTGGAGGTCCACCATCGCCGGCATCACGGTCTTGCCCGCGAGGTCAACGTGAGCGGCCCCGGCAGGGACCGTCAACGCGCCGCGCTGCCCGACCTGGGTGAACTGGTCGTTCTCGACGAGGAACGCCGAGTCCTCAATCGCCGCGCTGCCATCGCCCGTGATGAGGCGCGCGCCTTCGTATACTGTCACGCCTGTGGTCCCGGGGGCCTCCTCTTGCACCGCCCCGGAACAAGCCGCTAGCAGCAGACACAGCGCGAAGAAAAGATAGGGTTTGGGCATAGTTACACTTCCGACTCTATGGATGATCTTCCTAACTTGTCCGGCGCTCCCGTTCCGAATTACCGGGCTGTTCCGCTGGTCCACCGTGCTCGCAAGCCGGGGCGGTTTACTTCCGCTCCGCGAAGATAGACGGTGGAGATTCTGCGCGTGTTTTTGATGTCATCGAGCGGATTCGCGTCGAGCACGATGAAATCCGCGCTCTTGCCCGCCGCCACCGTTCCCACATCCGTCATGCGCAGCAGGTCGGCTCCATTGCGGGTCGCCGCCACGAGGACCTGAGCCGGCGTCATCCCCGCCGCCACCATGTCCTCCATCTCGTAATGGGCGGCCCACGGGATGGGTCCGTCGGTGCCTAAAGCGATTTTCACGCCCTCCCGATTGAGCCGGGCCAGGTTGCGCGCCTGAATTCCGAAGAATTGTTGGGCCTGGGGGTTATCCCTGTTCTCCGTCTCCAGTCTCTGAAACTCATCTGCGGGGAGACTCGGGGCAAGCCAGGCGTAGTCCAGCCGGACTCCGCGATTAGGGAGGTTTGGCGCCAGGATCACGTTCCGTTGCTTGAACAACTGGACGAACTCATCGTCAATGTCCTTGTCCCGGATTCCATGAGCAAAAGAGTCCAGACCGGCCCGCAGCAGGCCCTTCCCGTCCTCGAGGTAATAGACATGGGCCGTGACGCGGAGGTTGTTCTTGTGGGCCTCGTCAATGGCGGCGCGATACAGCTCGGGGCCCAACTTCGTCACCGTGCCGTTGCGGTCGTCCACCCAGAGCTTGACCCAATCCACCCGCTTGGCGGCCAGTTCCCGGATCGCATTGCGGGCCTCCGCATCAGTTCTGACCCAGTAGGGCGCGGTCGTGCGGCCCGGCTCCGGCGCTGTGATGCCGCGTCCGGCGGTATGGAATCGCGCGGCATTGGGGATGGTTTCTGCCCGGACCTGGAACGGCGCATCGCCCGTATCCTGGCCCAGGCTCATCGCCACGCCCACCCCGTAATAGGCAAAGCGTTCCAATTGACCGACCAGCTCCTCGCGATTCTGTGCTAGGTGCTTGTGAGTATCAATGATCGCCGGCATGACGGTCTTGCCGGTCAGATCCACCCGCCGCGCGCCGGCCGGAGCGTTGACCTGCCCCCTGCGGCCCACCGCGGTGAACCGGCCGTTCTCAATGACGAACGCGGCATTCTCGATGGGTTGGCTGCCGTCCCCGACAATAACTCGCGCCCCCTCAAACACCGTCGCCTGCGCGGCGGCCTGCTCCGGCGCCAGGCAACCCAACGCCAAGAGAAGGGCGATCGAAAACAGACTTAGACGACGCATAGAAACCTCCTCCGTGAGAATCAGACACTTCCTACGGACATTCGTTATCGTTTGTATGTGTTTTCATACTATCCCATATTGCGCCGATCTCGGCAACCGCACGGGAACCGAACTCCCACTTCTTTGCAAATCGCTCATCTAACAAATCATTCTTAGTTGCTTGCCGTTTGCCCCGGCTTCCTACCCGTGTATTCCAGCACAAACAGTCCCGTGCCCACGCGGTCGGAGGCATAGGCCAGGCCGCGATGGTCAATGTCTACGTCGTTGATCTGGATCACGACCGGCTGGCCCTCTACGATCGGATAGGAATTCTGGTTGGTCTTGGGGATGTAGTAGCCCAGCTCCTTGAGGTTGTAGGGGTCGCTCAAATCGAGGACGCGGATGCCGGCGTTGAAATAGGCCAGCCATGTGATCTTGTCCTCGAAGCGGTTGATCTGGCCGTTCACGGTTTCGGCGGACTGGTGGGGGCCGAAGCGCCCGCCCTTCTCGCAGAAGTTGCCAACCGGGACCTGCCACACCGAAACGATAGCGGGCCTATTCTCGGTGGTGATGTCCACCATATACGACGCGGACCGCACGCCGTCGGGGCACGGCTTGATGTCGGGGCCGCCCGCTTCATCCACGATAAACGCGTAGGTGCGGGGCAGTGCTTTCGCGCCGAAGTTCGGGACCGCAGTGTAAGTGATCGGCGAGACGGTGTGCGGGCCGCGGAACGGCGGGTTCATGTCAATCTCCCAGACCAGTCTTGGCCGCGCCGGGTCGGAGATGTCAAACGATGCCGCCTGCCCTCCCGCGTTGCGGTAGCCGACGTAGAGGCGGTGGTTCTGCTCGTCCACGACCGGGTGATGCGAGTACTGACCTTCGTAGCCCGGCTCACCGTCTTTCAAGCCCGGAATCCAGGCGCGCCCCACCAGCTTCGGCTCCTTCGGATTCTTGAGGTCGAAAATCTGGATGATTACGTTGCGGAAGCCGGGCTCGCCCGACGCCGCGTAGAAGTAGCCGGTCTCTCCGGACCACCAGCCCTTGTGCGCCCGGAGCTTGAAGGGGCCGCCGCAGCCTGGGCCGCAGGAGTTTGCCGGGGTCCCTTTGATCTCGGAGACCAGCGTGATCTTCGACGGGTCGGTCGCTCGGCCCGTGATGTCGAAGATCTGGTACTTCAAGTCCGTCCCGGTCTCGCCCTGGGTCAGGTCTTCGGAGTTGCGGATCAGGTAGTCGCG
>CAYWWM010000166.1:0-6528 GCA_964461735.1 uncultured Solibacteraceae bacterium
CTAACATAACTCTTTCCTTGCCGTAAAATGATTTGGTCGGACAGGAGAATCCGGTGATTAAGCTCGATATCGTCAACGAAGTGGTGAACCGGACCGGGATCACCAAGACCAAGGCGGAGGTGGCCGTCGAGACGGTCTTCGACGCCATGAAAAGCGCCCTGGAACGCGGCGACCGGATCGAGTTGCGCGGCTTTGGCGTCTTCAACGTAAAGCCCCGCAAAACCGGCATCGGGCGCAACCCGCGCACCGGCACCGAGGTCAATATCCCGCCCGGCAAGGCCGTCCGCTTCAAACCCGGCAAGGAATTGCAGAGCCTGCCCTAAGCCGGCACAGCCGGAATCCACCCGGACGGATTCCAGTTTCCCGAATTCCGAAAGGTTGCGCCACCGCATCCAGCGGCTCGGTCTAAAGCCCTGACGTCCTTCAGGCACACTACACCAACCCTGAAAACGGTCTAGCACCATTCTCCCGCCGCTCCCGGAACCACGCAATAAAGTCCCAATTATTCTTCGGGTTGGTGGGACCTCAGAGAGGACTATGGATAGGTCGCGATTTCCCCCTGGAGAAGGAGGCCGAGTGGGGCGAAATTTTCCCGCGCCGCCCTGCTCCATTGGAACTCAATCTGTTGTATAGTCAAGCCAGGCAATTCGGAAGGGGGCGCCGCGTGGTGGACCAGGCTCAGGGAACAGGCAGCAAGCCCAGAGTCTCGGCGAAGCGGGTGGCCGTGGCTTCGGGCGCCGTCGCGATCCTGATTGTCTCCCTGACCACGCTCCACGCGCAGCGACGCTTCTTTGGCCTGTTCAATGACTCCGACGAGCGTCAGCGCGCCATCGAGCAGAGCGAGTTCGTCTTTGCCCGGGTCCAATTCGGGAGCGGCCGTCGCGGCGGGTTCGGTGGCTATGGCGGCTGGGCCCACGACTATCCCGACGCCGAGGAACACATCCTCCAGATCACGAATGAAGCGACCAGCGTCAACCTCCAGAAAATGGCCTACGTCATCGTGCGCCTGGACAGCGAGGAGATTTTCCGCTACCCGTTCCTCTACTTCAGCGAAGTCGGCGAGATGAACCTGAGCGAGGCCGAAGTCAACGGTTTCCGCGAATACCTCAACCGCGGCGGCTTCGCCATGATTGACGACTTCGACAGCCCGTGGTCGCTCGACTGGTTTCAATCGCAGATGCGGCGCGTGTTCCCGGACCGCACCTTTGTCCAGCTGACCATTGACCACCCGATCTTCCACACCTTCTATGAAATCCCGACCCTCAACCTCGAGGCGCCCTTCGACTACGGTGTCCCGCCCCGGTTCTACGGCTACTACGACGACAAGGGCCGCCTCCTGATGATTATCAACCACAACAACGACATCGGCGATTTCTGGGAGTGGATTGACCGCCCCATGTACCCGCTGCAGCCCTCCACCGAGGCTCTCCGCCTCGGCATCAACTACATCATCTACTCGATGACCCATTAGGCGGTTTAACAAATGGCGTAGACCGGGTTGTGGAATCGTAAGGGCACGACTTTAGTCGTGCCGCATCAGAGTACGGGGAGGGAGCGCTTTAGCGCCTGAGGTAAGTCTTTCCGGAAGTTTTGCGGGACCAACCTCAGCGGCTAAAGCCGCAGGCAGCGGACGACTTGCGGCATGGCTGAAGAGTCTGTGTGAAAACTCACAACTACGACCCTCAGGGGCTAAAGCCCGCCGACGACTGCGCTTCTTCGGCATGGCTGAAGCCATGCCCTGACGTCAAACTGAGACACTACCGAAAAATCTGTGTAATCTGCGCAATCTGTGGATAATTTACGTATGGCTCTGAAACCCGGCGTGATGCTTGGGCAGTATGAAGTCCTGGCCCACCTCGGCTCGGGCGGGATGGGAGAGGTCTATCACGCCCGCGACTCGAAGCTCCACCGCGAAGTGGCGCTCAAACTTCTGCCGGAACACTTCGCGCGCGACCCCGAGCGCGTGGCGCGCTTTCGGCGCGAGGCGCAGTTGCTGGCGCAGCTCAATCACCCCAATATCGCCATCCTCTACAGTTTCGAAGAGACGGAGTCGGCGCGCTTTCTGGTCATGGAGTACGTGCCCGGCGAGACGCTGCGCGAGCGGATCAAGCGCGGGCCGGCCCCGGTCGAGGAAGCGCTGACCATCTCGAAGCAGATCACCGAGGCTCTGGAGCACGCGCACGCCAAGCCGATCATCCATCGCGATCTGAAGCCCGCCAACGTCAAGGTCACTCCCGCAGGGCAGGTGAAGGTGCTCGACTTCGGCCTGGCGAAAGCGTTTGCCAAGGCCGGACAGCCCGGTCAGCCGATTGATCCGATGGACGTCCCCACCGGCACCCAGCACGGCACGCTGGCCGGAACGGTGCTCGGCACGCCCGCCTATATGGCGCCGGAGCAGGCCGGCGGCAAAGAAGTGGACAAGAGGGCCGACCTCTGGGCGCTTGGCGTGGTGCTGTTCGAGCTGCTGAGCGGCAAGCACGCCTTCGAGGGCGAAACGATCACGGAGATCATTGCCTCGGTGCTCAAGTCGGAGCCGGACTGGACCGCGCTCCCCCGCGACACGTCGCCCGCCGTCCGCTCGCTGCTCAAACGCTGCCTGCGGAAAGATTTGGTTGGCCGCTTCCACGACCCCGCCGACGTGCGCATCGCCATCGAAGATGCGTTGTCCGCCGCCGCCGCGACGGAACCATCTTCAGCCGCCAAGATTCCCGCTCCACTCCTGCGCCGCTGGGCACTGCAAGTCGGCGCGGCTGCGTTGGCGGTGGGAATTCTGGTCGGCGGATTCACCGTCTGGAACTTGAAACCCTCGCCACCGCCGGGCGAATCGGCGACCACTCGCTTGACTGTCACGCTTCCGCCGGGCGATGAGCTCGGCAGCCTTGAGTTCCCGCCCGTAGCTTTATCTCCCGATGGAAGGCAGCTCGTGTATGCAGGGATCCGGGGAGGCACGCAGCAACTCTACGTCCGCGCCTTGGACAGCCTGGAGGCAAAGGCCATCCCTGGCACCGAAGGAGCCTACGCCCCGTTTTTCTCTCCCGACGGGCAGTGGATCGGATTCTTTGCCCAGGGCAAATTGAGGAAGGTTTCCGTTACCGGCGGCTCTTCGCAAACCCTGGCCGATGCTCCGTATGGCGTGGGCGGGAGCTGGGGGCCGGATGACACCATCTTCTTTGCGCCTTTCAATATCACCGGCCTGTGGAAAGTCTCAGCCTCGGGCGGACAGCCGCAGGAGGTTACTCGGCTCGACCGCAGCAAAGGCGAGATCAGCCATCGCTGGCCGCAAGTCCTGCCGGGGGGAAAGGCAGTCCTGTTCACGCTCATGACGGGCCCTGGTTGGGAGGAACACCAAATCGCTGCGCAGGTATTGGAGACTGGCGAACCACGGGTCCTGGTTCAGGGAGCGTACACAGGCCGCTACGTTCCGACGGGCCCTTCGGCTGCGCTCAGGACAGGCCACCTGGTCTATACCCGGGCGGGGAGGCTGATGGCCGTTCCATTTGATCTGGCACGCCTGGAGGTAAGCAGCGCCCCGCCCGCGCCTCTAGCCGAGGTGGTTAACGATATTCGGGGTGAAGGCGCGCCGTATGCCGTATCCGCTAACGGCTCACTGGCCTATGTGGCGGCCAGTCCCCGGTGGTTGGAACGCCGATTGGTCTGGGTGGACCGCAGGGGAAGCGTTGAAGCCTTGCCTGTCTCGCCACGACCCTACGCGAATCCACACCTCTCGCCGGACGGTCGCCGCGTAGCGGTCCAAATCGAAGAGGCTACAGTCGGCATTTGGATTTATGACCTTTCCCGGGCCACGCTGACGCGCCTCACCTCCGAGGGTAGCAGCCAAGCTCCCACCTGGACGCCGGACGGAAAGCGCATTGCCTACCGGGGGACCCGGCAAGGCTTCCGGAACCTGTACTGGAGGGCGGCAGACGGCACGGGCGCAGAGGAGCGCTTGACCACGGAAGAAGGCATCCAGACGCCAGGCTCTTGGTCGCCCGATGGGAAATCATTGGTCTTTTATGATATCTCTGCTGCCACCGGCAATGACATTTGGGTGCTGCCGATGGAAGGCGACCCACGGCAGGCCGGAGCCGCGGGCCGCAAGCCACAGGTCTTTCTGAGGACTCCCCTTGGTGAACTAAGCCCGACTTTCTCACCTGACGGCCGCTGGATAGCTTACGCCTCCGATGAGTCAGGCCGTTTCGAGGTCTCCGTGCAGCCGTTCCCTGGTCCCGGCGCGAAGACACAGATTTCGACAGAGGGCGGCGTTGAACCAGTCTGGGCGCGCAATGGTCGGGAGCTGTTCTACCGCAATGGCGACAAGATGATGGCTGTGGATATCACGACGCAACCGAGCATTACTACCGGGTCTCCCCGGCTGCTCTTCGAAGGACGCTACGAATTCAGCGGCAACGGCGATTCAGGCTACGACGTAGCCCCAGACGGTCAACGCTTCCTGATGATCCAGCCAGTCGAGCCGGAGCAGCCCGCCACGCAGATCAACGTGGTGCTGAACTGGTTTGAGGAGTTGAAGCGGCGCGTGCCAGTACGCTAGTCAGAGCCGCGCGCGTAAGCAAGCGGGGGTTCCTCTCCGTGCCAACGGCCAACCCCCGGTCGCTGACGCTCCCGGCTCCGACAAGCTGCGGCGCGGCGGGAGAGACTGGGGATGGAATATCTCGTTTGGCTCGAAGCGACGGCTCTCAGCACCTGGCTGCGCGAGTCGCTCTCGCTGCTGGCGTTTCCGTTCGTGCTCGTGCTCCACACGGTGGGGATGGGATTTCTGGCCGGCGGGAACGCGGCGTTGGACCTGCGCATCCTGGGCGTGGCATCGGCAATGCCGCTGCAGCCGATGGAGCGGTTCTTTCCGGTGATGTGGGCCGCCTTCGCGCTGAACGCCGTGTCCGGGGTTTTGCTGCTGATCGCGTATCCGGCCAAGGCGCTGACCAACCCGCTCTTCTATGGCAAACTGCTGTTGATCGCGGGGGCCGTGGCCATGATGCGGCAGCTCCGAAAGCGCGTGTTTCGAGATCGTAATCCCGATGACGGGCCGATCCCGAGGAGAAGCAAGGTTCTCGCCGGAGTCTCGCTGCTGCTCTGGGCGGCGGTCATTACGGCGGGGCGGCTTCTGGCCTACACCTATACCTATCTGCGCGCCGCGGAGGCCCTCGCGGGGAACTGATTGGAAACTACGGAGGCTTGCATAATAAGGCGCGGGAGGTGGACGTCAGGGCATGGCTTCAGAGCCTGTGTGACAACCTGGGTTTTGCGTAAGGGCACGGTTTCAAACCGTGCCGTAACTGCCGCAAAATCAACCGGGCTTTAGCCCCTGAGGTTCGTCTTTTCCAAACCACTGGGCACGGAGCTGGGAGCTTTCTGACTCACCGCAGCGGCTGAAGCCGAACTGCTTCTGCGCCGCGGAACGGCACGACTGAAGTCGTGCCCTGACGGACCCGCGCTGTATAATGCGATCCTCAATGGGAACAGGGAGGCGCAATGGAAAAGGAACTTGTCGCTTGGCTCCTGAGCACGAGCCTGTCCGCGGCAGTAACCGGAAACGCCTGGGTCTGGCCGGTGCTCGAGACGCTGCACTTCGCGGGGTTGTCGCTGCTGATCGGCACCATCGGGCTGTTCGATCTGCGGCTGCTCGGCATGGCGAAAGGGCTGCCGCCCGCGCTGATGGCCCGTCTGATTCCGTGGGGCATGACCGGGTTCGCGGTCAACGTCGTCACCGGCGTGCTCTTCTTTGTCGGCGAGCCCGGAAATTACGTCAACAACATCGCGTTCTATTGCAAGATGGCGTTCGTGGCGCTGGCGGGGATCAACGTGCTGGTATTCTATCTGACGATGGCGAAGCGAGTGGAAGCGCTCGGGCCAGGCGACGACGCGCCCTTCGGGGCCAAGGTGGTTGCAGCCGCTTCCCTGGCGCTGTGGATCGGAGTGATGGCGGCCGGCCGCCTGCTGACCTTTTACCACGACCACGGCATCGGCCAGATCATCGAATAAGAGATTTCAACCGTAAATCAACGGCTTTCGTGAAGGAGAAATTGAAATGAAGTATCTGGCAGTTCTGTTGTTTCCGTTGGCGCTGAGCGCGCAATCGCTGACCGGCGTGATTGACATCCACGCCCACGCCGATCCCGACGACACCAGCAAGCGCCCGCGCTCGATTGACGTGCTGGACCTGGCGAAACTCGCCAAGGACCGCGGTATGCGCGGCTTCGTGCTCAAGAACCATTACGAGTCCACGGCCTCGATGGCGTACGCGGTGCGGAAGGCCGTGCCGGGCATCGAAGTCTTCGGCATGATCGTGCTCAACCGGCACGTCGGCGGCATCAATGCGGCGGCGGTGGACTACATGATCAAGACCAAAGGCGGCTACGGACGCATCGTCTCGATGCCGACCGAGGACGCCGAGAACCAGGTGAAATACGAGAAAGCAAACCGGCCGTTCGTTTCGATCGCCCGCAACGGCCAGTTGCTCCCGGAGGTGAAGGAAGTTCTGACGATGATCGCGCGGAATAACCTGGCGCTCGC
>CAYWWM010000167.1:0-4421 GCA_964461735.1 uncultured Solibacteraceae bacterium
CACACAGCATGGAGAGAAGCGGCACGGGGAGCACAATTCGACGCTCAGACAATTCTGTTCGGGAATCCCTTACTAATGCTCATGCTTCCCGGACATCTCCGCGACAGCCTCAATCCGCCGGCCTATTCTGATGGCGTCCTGGTCCTTGCCCTGCTTCTGATACGCCTCGGCAAGGGCTTCCAGGGTGGGTAGCAGGCTTGCGTGAAAGGTGCCGTTGTTGGTCTCCTGAATGCTCACAACACGTTCCCAGATACGCCCGGCTTCGGGATAGTGCTCCTGCGCCATGTGCGCGAGCGCGAGGTTATGGAGGGTGGGGACCAGGTAAATGTTTTCCAAGCCGAACGACTTCTCCTCAAGGGCGAGGGAGCGTTCGAGCGACTTTTGGGCTTCCCCCGGACGGTTCTCCAAGGCGTATAAAGCGGACAGACTGCCTAAGAGAGGAACCAGGCTGGGGTGAGTCTTCCCGAGCGTGTTTTCTCGAATCGAAAGAGAGTGCTGGAGCAGGCGCTCCGCGTCCTCGAACTTCCGCTGCTCCATGTAGACAGCTGCCAGCGCGCCTAAGCTGCGCTCCACTTCCAGGTCCTGGACGCCCAATCGCCTGCCGCGAATCTGCCAGGAAAGCTTCAGCAGCTCTTCTGCTTCGGCCAGCTTGTTTTGCTTGTGGGCAAGGACTCCCAGGTTGTGGAGGCTGGAAGCTGCCTCGGCAGATTCCTTTCCAAACACGCGCTCGCGGGTTTGGAGCGAGCGCCGCAACAGCGGCTCCGCCTGCCCATAATGTCCCAGCGCATCATAGACCACCGCCAGACGGTTGACGCTGGCGTCCACGCTGGCGTCATCCATTCCAAACGCCTTCTCCCGAATCGCGAGAGAGCGTTGCAGAAGTTTTGCCGCTGCTTCCAGATGCTGATCATGCGCGTGCGCCTGGGCCGCGTCGCGGGAATGCGCCTCTCCCTGCGGGTGCTCCTTGAGCTCCGCCGCTTGCTCCTGACTCACTTGATACTCCTGCTGATGGAGGATGGCCAGAGTGTCTAAAGCGTTTGCCACCGAAGGGCTGTCCAGCCCTTGGCCTTGTTCCAAAACCTGGATAAGCCGCAAATAGAACGATTCCGCCTGCTCCACGTCTCCCAGGGAGCGATGGAAAGCCGCCATCACGTTCAACGTGTTTGCCAGGCGCTGATCCGCCGGCCCAAATTTTTCTGCCTCAGCTAACGCGCCGCGCAGAGCGAGGGCCGCATCGTCGAGGCTGTCTGCTTTGATGGCGGCAGACGCAGCCTCCATGTCACGCTTCCAGGCATCCTCATTCCCCTGTGCCTCGAGCCCCGCCGGGAGCAGAAGGAGAAACATCGCCAACGCAAATAACCGTGCTTTGGTCGTTCCCGTATTTCGCATGCCGCCTCTCCTCTCTGCCTTCGCCATTCCCCCACGAAAACATTTCAATTCTAAAGCCACTGGACATTGCTCAGCGAAGAAAAAGGGGGACCTTGGACGACCCATGCCCCCCTTTACAGTACTGCTTGCCTTCAAGAACCGCAACCGACTCCGAAGGCACTGGACTTACTGATTTGCCGCATCTCCATCGGGACCTTTCGGCACTTCGCCCTCGTCGTATTCTTCCGTGAACTCGAAGTGCACCTGAGGTCCGATCGGCTGCGCACCCAGTTCCCGCGCGAACTCCTCGCGCAGGATGACGGTCTTGCCGCCGACCACTGTCATCAAGGGGAATACAGTCGGGATCTGATCCACGGGAATCGTGAGATAGTCCTTGTTGTACACGACGAAGTCCGCCAGCTTGCCGACTTCCAGCGTGCCGATCTCCTTCTCCCTCAGCACGTAGTAAGACGGGAAGACGGTGATCATCTTCAGCGCCAATTCGCGGCTGATGGCCTCTTCCGGCGCAACAATGTCGCCCCTGTTGTTCTTCCGTGTGATTGCCTGGATACCCTGAGCCCACAGCGTCGGGCCTGTGCCCGATTCTGTCCGCAGCTCAAACTCCAGGGTTGGCATTACACCCCCGTCAATAATGGTTTTCATGGGAGCGATGCGGTTGGCTTTATCATTCCCATAGACTGAGAGCCACGGATAGCTGCGGTTGAGATACGCCACATCGCAACTGAGCATCCATTTGTACTTTGCCATGCGCGGGAGCTGCTCTTTGCGGGGATAGAAACCGCAGTGGTCGGAGGTCATCCGCAGATCCTGCATATATTCCAGAGTGATCTCGGGATTCTCCTGGATCACCTGGTCCATGATGTCCATGACATAGTCCACGGCTTTATCCCCATAGACATGGTTCACAATGTACCGATAGCGACTCTTCAGCGCCGTATGAATCGCCTGCGCGTATTTGTTACCCGGTTGGAGGAAGCACTTCTCCTGACTCTTGAATTTCGGAGGCGCCTCCATGCTGGTGCAGATCGAGGGAGGCCCGCCGTCCAGGGCTCCCAGGGTCATGCCGACGCTCCAATAGTAGTTGTCTCCAAGATTCCCGAGGGACCCCAGGTGCAGGAAGCAGCCGGGGATATTGTCTTCCACCAACTGGCACAGCCGATGCGCCCATCCGAATCGAATGGGCATCCGCCCTTCCTTTCGAAGGAGGTCGTAGGCCGGCATGAACCGCAGCCCGATGATGTGAGAGGAGAATGTGGTAATCCCGTTCGCGGCGGCGCTCTTCATGCCATGCTCCATGGCATTGGCGAGCTCGCCGACATTGTTCTCGAAGTACCTGTCGGAAATCCGGGTGCGGTTGATGGTAACGGCGTGCTGGACGGCATTTTCCAAGCTCTCATCGCTTGGCTCCACGCCGTAGTATGTGAGGAGCTCATCGCGCGCCTTGGTGTTCAGCTTGTATTCGACATTCGCAGAAACCCAGACAGGCCGGTCGGGAGCCCACTGATCCAGCTTCTCGCGCGTCAGTTCGTTGGACCGCAGGTAGGGCATGCCGGGGCCCGTTCCACCCGGAAGGCTAATGTCCGCCCAGGTCTCCTTCGTAGTGCCGGACATGCCTTCCTTGATAGCCAACTCGATCCCCCGGCTCAGGTCCGCAAATGTCCTTCCCGCCACGGAAAACCTCTTGGCCAGGTGGGAGTACTTGTCTCGATTGTTGCTGGCCCACCAGGAATACGCATGGTTGTGGATGTGCGTGTGCGAGTCAATGATCCCGGGAATCACCATGCGGCCTTTCAGATCAATCTTCCGTGTCTGGGGGCCCGCATAGGTAAGGATCTCCGCAGTCGTCCCCAGGAACTGGATTCGGTCCCCCTTCACCGCCATGGCCTCATAGGCTCTACCGAGGTTATTGGTTAAGGACGGGTCATCCACCGAGACGATCTTGCCGTTGTAAATGATCAGTTCCGGGTATGCCAGGGCTGCCAGCCTTTCCGGCATGGTTACCTGCTGGCCTTGGGCGCTGACCCAAAAAAACATTACCAAAGCAACAGCTCGCAACATATTGGTCACTGCGAAAACTCCTCTCTGGATTGATCGATTGACTCAGAACCGCTCCTGTAACTTCCGCCAGGACTCCCTCCGGGAGTCACGAGAGCGATTTTATCATTGTGTGCTTCGCCAAAACCAGATCAAAAATAAGCTGCACCACTCGCCCACGTAATACCTCGACCGCTTCTTTTTTGTGTCACCTTCCGGAATCAAATAGAGGGACGGTCCGTCCACGAGTTGTTGCGACGTGATATCGCGGCTGGTTGGATAAGCTTCGTGCAGCCAATCCAAGAGTGGCCGTTTCGGCGCAACGACGACTGCTGATCGGTTCCGGGCTTTTCAGGCGGCTCGCCGTTCGTCGGCTATGCGGAATCTGACAATGCTTTCAATATCCCCCAACCAGGGTCGTGGGATTTGAGTGACAATGTTCTGGACGTATGGTGGGCCATCCGGAAATTATCCCAAAACGGCTTTATCGGACAATGGACTCATGCATCGAGAGAATGAAGGTTTCGGGAGATGGAGTTCATGCAGACGCAAGAAATCGGTTGCTCACCGAGAAAATGGGCGGCTTGGTGTCTATTTGGTGTCTATGACGCAACGGCACAACGTAGAAAGCGGGTCCTTCAGTGGAAAGAAGGGCATTCGCACTAACAACTTGAAAATAGAGGAAATAGATAACAACCGCGGGAGAGACAATAACTTAGGCAGAATCCTGGATTCGAATCCCACCCTCTCCGCCAGATTCTTTCCTTTCAAGCACATAGAATACCTTCCTATCCACGGTGCGTCAGAAATGGATAGTACGCACCGTCATATCTGGTATGCGAGGAAGGAATTCTGGAATGCACCGAAAGGTGAATATCCTCCAGTACGTGAAAACCGGCTCAAGGTGGACCTGGAGGCCGATTCCAAAGAACGGCAAAGGTTACCTTTGGAACACGCTTGAAAGTGCGCACCTCTACGTCAGCTGGCGGGAACATAAC
>CAYWWM010000167.1:4521-6522 GCA_964461735.1 uncultured Solibacteraceae bacterium
CCTTTGGAACACGCTTGAAAGTGCGCACCTCTACGTCAGCTGGCGGGAACATAACGGAAGGCGGTACCAGAAGGCAGGGTCCACACCTTCAGAGGCGATCGAGGAACGGTTGTGGTTGTTCCATACGAGCGTGCCGGTGATTTCCCCTTCCGCCCACAACATAAAAGCGTCACACCCCTTCGTCCTCCTCTCAACGTCGGCCTTTCCCGCTTCCCAAAATGTGTCCAGAACCCGGCACATCTGACCGAGTATAAGGAGAGGGTGTTTCGAGGAGTGACGAAAGGGCGAGTTCCATCAGTCGAATTGAAGACCCCGCCCACCCAGGCTGTACGACTGGCCTTGGGTGCTGTGCAGGATCCTATACCAAACCAGCGGCAAAGAAAGCACGCGATGTTCCCCAAGCGTATGGCGCATAGAGCCCCGCGCATAGACTTCGCCTTTCCCTCGCTTTGTCCGGAACGCGCGAGGCCCCGGAATGCCGCGCCGCTCCTCGCGATGAAGCTCTTGGCGGCCCGGACTCCGCGGTTCGGGACAAGCTCGTCGGGTATATATAAATGAATGTCGGTCGCGGTCACGAAAGCGGTCATAAAAGCGGGTGCGACCCCGGTTAGCCTTCCGGCCGGACGGCCGGATATCCCCGGGGTCTCCCCGCCTTCTGTCCTCCGATAGATAAGACAGCGCACCTCAGATGGACTGACGCCAGGCCAAGACACCGGCAAGAGCACAAGGGCTCATGCCTCGGCTTCTGGCTGCCCGATCGGGTAGACCACGTACCGCTTCTCGCCCTGCAACTGCGCGATGTCCGCCTCGGCATAGAGGAAGCCTCTCGCTCCCGCCGGTGTCCTGGTAGCAACCTGCTTTGTTCCTGATGACGCGCGTGCCGGCTGGCGACGGAAGTGGGCGGGGCACCGGCCCTGGTGCCACCCAGCCCTATACCACGCGCCGCAGCGGATGAAGCGCCTTCCTCAAGAGCGACTCGTCTTCTTCGACGGCCATTTTGACGGCATTGGCGATGGAGAAGACGACCTCGGGGTCTTCCTCCCATTCACGCCGGTGCCAGGTGAGAAACGGCTCGCCGTCGTAGAGGATGTCGATGCTGTCCTCAAGGAATACGACCGCGAAGTGCGACTGGTCATCATTCATAGTCACACGGTGCGGGGGTTATGCCGCACCCACTGCCGTGCCAGGCGGCTATCGACAGAGACGGCATAAGAACGGGTGTCTGACAAGAAGAAAAACGGAGGACCATCCATGTCATTGCTGGCCGCCCACCCGCCGGGGCGCGTGCCCCGGCGGACAACCTTCAGGAAACCACAACGCCGGTAACGTTGCCGTCACCGCCCTTCTTGCGGTTCTGGCGGGAAAGCTCCTTCACCATCCCGCCCATGAAGGCACCGAACGCCTCGCTGCGCTTCCGCTCGTCGGCGGCAAGTTCCGCCGGCGTCTTCTCCCTGACCGGTGCATCTCCGCCGAGGACCTCCACCTGCGGGGGACCAAGCTCCAGAACCACCCGACCGTTGTCGGAATGCCACTCGACATAAGGGTAGTCGACATACGCGTAATAAAGGTCTCCGGCCTCGATGTGCTTACGGTACCGTTCGGCGAGCTCACGCAGCCGGGCTTCGCGCTCACTGCCCGTAATACCGTTCTCGTCCCAGAACCGCTCGTTTTGCGTCATGAGCGTTTGGGCGAGCGCTTCGGTCAAGGGCCCGAGCGGAATGCCGGCGGTGGACCTCGACCTCGGGGGCCTGGTCCTCGTCCCGCCGGCGGAAGATCGAAAGCGCTTCCATTTGGCTTCACCTCCCTTCGTTTGATAATTTGAAAACCTCCGGTGCGTTGCCGGAAGTGTTTGACCCCTTCAGAAGATAATGACGGAATTGGGAAGTGCCTGTGACGAAGCATTACGAACGGAACGGCTGAAAGGCAAACAGGCTCGGACCTTCCATTGTCCTGCCTCAGCTGAAATTGGAGTGTTCGCCGTTACAATAACGGAGAACACCC
>CAYWWM010000168.1:0-6522 GCA_964461735.1 uncultured Solibacteraceae bacterium
AGGACTTCCGCGTGTATCCGTTCGCGGCGCGGGCCGTGCGGCTGGTGAATGAAGCTGGGCTGCGCGCCGTCGTGGTGACGAACCAATCCGGGATCGGCCGCGGGCTGATTTCGGAATCGCTGGTGCGGCGCGTGAACCGCCAGCTCACGCGGCAGGTCGCGATGGGCGGCGGGCGGCTCGACGCCATCTATTATTGCCCGCATCATCCGGAAGCCTCGGTCGAACGGTTCCGCGTGGTCTGCGGCTGCCGCAAGCCCGCCCCGGGCCTGCTCGAAGCGGCGGCGAAAGAGTTCGGCGTGGACCTCGCCCGGTCGTTCGTCATCGGAGACCGCTTCGTGGACATTCTAGCGGGGAGGCGCGTCGGCGCGCGCAGCATTTTGGTTCTTACCGGCGTGGGGCGGCAAGAGCTGCAAGACGAAGAAGCGAGCGGCCTCGCGCAGCCGGACCACGTCGCGGAAAACGCCTACCAGGCGGTGCGGTGGGTCTTGGCAAACTTGTGAGCGGGGAACCGGGAGCGGGGTTCGAGCCAGTGCAGGTCCTTCGTCGCTTGGCTCCTCAGACAGGGAGAAGAAAGTGGGCGGACGGCGGATCTTGATCGTGCGGCTGGGGTCCCTGGGAGACATCGTGCACTCGCTTCCGGTGCTGGCGAGTCTGGCGGAGAGTTTCCCGGATTGGGAGCTGGACTGGTTGGTGGAGCGCCGCTGGGCGCCGCTCCTCGACGGGATTCCGTGCCTCTCCCGGATCCTGCGCCTCGACACGCTCGGGTGGAGGCGAGAGCCGCTGGCGGCCGGGAGCTGGCGCGAGTTGCGCGACGCCGTCGGAACGCTGCAGCAGCGGAGCTATGATTGCGCGCTCGACCTGCAAGCCTCGATCAAGTCCGCCGCCTCCTGCACTCTGAGCGGAGCGCGGGAAATTCTCGGGTTCGAGACGCCGTGGCTCAAGGAACCCGCGTGCGGCGTGTTCTACACGCGGCGCGTGGCAGCAACTGGCACGGTGCACATCGTCGAAGCGAACCTGGCGCTCGCAGCAGCGCTCGGAGCCAGACCCGGTCCGGCGCGGTTTCCGCTGCCGCCGGGAAATCCCGCGCTGCTCCCCGCCGGCCTGCCGGTGGATGGATGCGCGGTGGTCAATCCCGGCGCGGGATGGCTCTCCAAGCTCTGGCCTGCGGAGAGATACGCCCAGGTTTGCGACGCGCTCGCGCGGGAGTACTCCCTGCCCGTGGTGCTCAATTGCGGGCCAGGCGAAGAAGAGCTGGCGGAGCAAGTGGCTCGCGCGTGCGGGCGTTCCCGCCCTATTCCGTATTCCGGCGAAGTTCCCGGCTTGATCGCGCTACTGCGGCGCAGCCGGCTGATGGTCGGCCCGGATACCGGTCCCGTTCATCTTGCCGCCGCGCTCGGAGTGCCGACGGTGGGATTGTTCGGGCCGACCGACCCGCTCCGCAACGGCCCGTACGGCCCTCGCCAGATCACCGTGCGTCCTGAGGGCGCGGCCACCTCGCACAGCCGCTCCGCCACGTCGGCCGACCTCATGGAACAAATTCCGACCGAGCAGGTTCTCGATGCGATCCGGGAAATGCTGGGGAAGAAGTGAGTGGTGCATCGTGAGTGGTGAGTGGTCCTACGCGGAGCGGGCGGCTGGCATGCGGGTGCGAGCAGGATTCTTGCTGGCGGCGGTTTATCTGATTTGGGCGCAGCCGACGGCGGGACGGCTGCTGGCGGGCGGCGCGGTGGCGCTGGCCGGGTTGCTACTGCGGGCTTGGAGCGCGGGGTGCCTCGAAAAGGAGCGCCAGCTCGCCACCAACGGACCCTATGCGCACACGCGCAATCCGCTGTATCTGGGATCGGCTGTCGCCGCGCTGGGCTTTGCGATCGCGGGAGGGCGGTGGTGGTTTTTCGTGCTGCTGGGATTTTTTCTGGGGGCGGTGTATTGGCCGGTGATCCGTTACGAGCAGGCGCGCTTGGAAAAACTCTTCCCCGAGGAGTTTCCGGCGTACGCGCGGGCCGTCCCGGCGTTCTGGCCCCGGCTGCGGCCCTGGCGTAGGGACACGGCGGCGGGCGGATTCCTGTGGGAACGCTACCAGCGAAATCGGGAGCACAGGGCTTTGCTTGGCTCCCTCGTCATCGTATTATGCTTACTGGCTCGAATGTATCTGATCTGAAGTAGAGGTCATTGCATAAATCTCTGGAAGCAGTGGGAAGGGCACGGTTTCACAGGATGTTGAAAAACCCTCAAAGTGCGGTCATTCTAAGGTGGCGAAGACGACGGAAGCCGCGTCTTTTCTCTAGCCCAGGCGTTTACGCCTGGGTTCAAGGAGGCCCACATACTGTTGCAGCCCCCTTCAGGGGGCTTTCCTTTGAGTGCGAGCCCAAACCCCCTGAAGGGGGCTGAGAAAAACGATTCGATTCCGTGTTCCCAGGCGTGAACGCCTGGGCTAGAGAAAAAGGAACGCGCTCGGTGGTTGTAAACCATGAATAATCAAGGTGAAGGCGTGCCCTTCGGTAGTTCAAAGAGGTTATGCAACAGCCTGTAGTCAACCCACGGGGGAGCTGATTTCACGAATCCTGAGGATCGCCGGCGGCGTAGTCCTGATTCTGGGGGCTGCCGCATTCCTGCGGCCGCTTCCGGCGCAGCAGCCGACCCCTGCGTTCGGGCCAGGAGAGAGACTGCGCTATGAGGTCGAGTGGCGGCTGATCCCGGCGGGGCACGCGGAGCTGTGGCTCGACGCCGACGCCACGCCCGGCTTCTGGAAAGCCACGGTGCGGGCCAATTCGACCGGGTACGTATCGAACCTTTACAAGGTGGAGGATGAATATGCGTCCACGTTCAGCGGCCGGTCGTTCTGCTCCCTGGGGATTCGGAAAACGATCCATGAAGGAGACCGGCACCGCGAGGTGGACGTGCAGTTCGATCCGTTCCGCCGCCTGGGGCTGCTCCGCGAGCGCGACACCGCGGGTGCTGCGCCGCCCCGCCAGGAGCAGTTTCCCATCCCCGAATGCGTCCACGACATTCTCTCGGCATTCCATTATGTCCGGAGTCTGCCGCTGGCGATCGGCGAGTCGTTCGAGTTTCCGTTGAACGACGGAGTGCGAACGCTCTCGATCCGCATCGAAGTGCAGGCCCTCGAGGAAGTGCCGACCGATCTCGGAACGTTCGAGGCGTATCGAGTCGAGCCGGACGTCTTCGCGGGACAGCTCTTCCAGCAAAAAGGGCGCTTGTTCGTCTGGCTCAGCAACGACGAGCAGCGCATCCCGGTGCAACTCCGCGCGCAGATCGGGATCGGCACGATCGTGGCCTCCCTCGCCGGCATCGAGCGGGAGGGCAGTAGCCAGTAGTCAATAGTCAGTAGAAAAAAAGGCAGTAGTCAGTAGCTATGTCATTTTCACAAATGATGTAACCCGGCCCAGGCCCCGCCGAGCCATTCATCGCTGGTTCTTGCCCGAAGGGCAAGACCGTGAATAGCCGTAGGTTTTAACCTACGGTCCCAAGGCAGAAAAGAGGATTCCCGGCCCCGCAGGGGCCGACCTCCCTCCCCCGGTCAACCCCTGGCGGGGTTGGGTCCCAATATTGCCTCCTTTCCGCAGGTTGAAACCTGCGGCTATTCACCGTCCGGCCCTCCGGGCCGGAGGATGCGGCTTTGTTCCAGAATTTGGGAGTCACGATTCGGGAGTGTCGTGGTGAAGGTCTGCCTGTCCTTGACTCCTGGCTCCCGACTACTGACTCCTGCTTTCAGCAAATGCGGTACTTCTCACGCAACAGGCGCTGCAAGCGGGGACGATAGATGAGGTCGAAGGCAAGTTCCTTGTCGGGGAACAGATTCAGAGCGGCGCGCCGGACGGAGGCGACCAACTCGGAGGCCTCCTCGATGGGGAGATTGCCTTGGCTGATGACGCTCGCCACCAGGCTGATCATCAGTTGGAGCCGGCGGATTCGCCGGCTCTCCTCCTGAATTTCGGCTTCGGTCGGCCGGCTGCGCATGAAGTCCTCGCGCCTCGCACGAAATCAGAAGTCAAGAATAAATACTAGACTTGGCTGGTGCGGGATGCTGTTGCCGCGTGAGACCAGAAGTCCAACAGACGAGAAGTCCTGAAGTCAAGAATGAAAACTAGATTTGGCGGGCGCAGGAATGGCGATGCCGCGTGAAAGTATTCTTCTGACTTCTTGACTTCTCGCCTCCTTGCCTTCTTCAGCATACCGGCCTGGCCGCGCAGCGTCAAAACCGAGGCCACGGGCGACGCGTCTCCCGATGCGTCGTGACCTCGATGCGGTTCCCGTCGGTGAGGAAAGTGGTCGCGCCGTCGCGATCCGTGCGGTAAATCCGCACTCCCGCCACGTCGAGCCTCTCCAAGGTTTCTTCGGTGGGGTGGCCGTGCTGCCGGTTCGGCCCAACGGAGATAATCCCGAAGCCCGGCGCAGCGTTCTCCAGAAAGGACGATGTGGTGGAGTCCTTGCTCCCGTGGTGGGACACCTTGAGGACGTCGCTGCGCAAAGCAGCCTCGGAGCGCAGCAGGCGGCGCTCGACGGTTCCCTCGGCATCGCCGGGAAGCAGAACGTGGCGCCTTCCGTACCCCAGACGCAGCACCAGCGAGCTGTTGTTTTGGTTCTGGGTGGGGACCCAATCGGGGGGCGGCCAGAAGACCTCCGCCTCGGCTCCGTCAATCGTCATCCTGTTTCCTCCGGCTTGTTCCCGCACCGGAACGCGGAGGGCGGAGAGGACTTGGCGGAACGCCGCCGCCGTGTCGTTCTTCGGGGCGGGACCGAGCCAAACTTCTCCCACGCGGAAATTGCGGAGCACGCTGCGCAGGCCGCCCAGGTGGTCCCCGTGGGTGTGCGTCGCCACCACGAAGTCGAGCGTCTGAATCCGCCGCGACCACAAGTACGCCGAGACCACGCTTTCCCCGAGATCGAAGCCCACGCGGGGAGAGGACTCGTCCTGGCTGGTGCCCGCGCCTCCGTCAATCAGCATGGTCTTGCCGCCGGGAAACGCCACGAAGAGCGCATCGCCCTGGCCCACGTCGAGCGCGGTGACTTCGAGTTTCCCGGGTTCGAGAGCCGGAGGGAACGGCGCGAACGTCAGCAGGACGCAGAGACCGAGCAGCCCGGGCGTGGCCGCCCAGGTCCAGCGCGACCGGCGGTCGGTTAGAATTGCGAGACACACCAGCAGCGCCAGGAAGCAGGCCGACAGCCAGAAAGGCGGAGTCGGGACCCGGCGCGCGAGTTCCGACACACTGGCGGTCCACACAGCGACCCACTGCAACGCCGAGGCAAGCAGTCCCAGAATTGCGCCGCCCAGCGACGCCGCGGAGAAGGAAAGCAGCGACACGGCCAGCACCAGGAATCCCGCCGGAATCAGCACGGCCGTCAGCGGCAGGATCACCAGATTGGCCGCGATGCCCGACCACGTGACGCGGTGAAAGTAGATGGCCATCACCAGACCAAAGCCGGCCTGCATAAACAGAACGAACACGATTCCCTCGAACACGGCGAGCGCGCCGGAAACCGTCCCTTGCAGTCCGAGGCGCAGCCACTGCCGGGGCCGCTCGGCGAGCCGCGCCGGATCGGAGAAATAAACGAGCGCGGTGCGGACATCCATCCGAAACTGCGCTTGGCGCGGCTCGATGGCACCGTCCGTTCCGGCGTCGTCGAGGCCTCGCAACGCAGCCCGGTAGGGAGTGAGGGTCCACTGGATCACCGGCAACGCGATGGCGGCCAGCACCAGCACGGCGAGAAACGAAAGCTGGAAACTCGGGTCGCGCAAGTCCGACGGATGCAGCACAAGCAGCAGCAGCGCCGTGGCCGCGATCGAGTTGAGCAGCGCCCGCTCGCGATAGATCAGGCGCGCAGCGAGATAGATCAAAACCATCAGCGCCGCCCGCACGACGGGGGTTCCCGCCCCCGCCAGCGCGCTGTAACCGACGACGGCGCCGGCCGCCAGCAGCGTGCTCGCGAACTGCGGGACTCGCAACCAGGAAAACAGCCAGAGCAGCCCCGCGGCCAGGGCCGTCACGTGCAATCCAGAAACCACCAGCACATGATAGGTTCCGCTGGCTTGAAACACGGATTCGGTGTCGCGATCGAGATCAGTGTCGTCGCCGAGCAGGATGGCTTTCAAAATGGCGCCCTGCTGCGTCAGGCCGGATTCGGAAGAAAACCGTTGGTCGAGAAAGGCGAGCAGCCGAGTCCGCAGACCGAGAACCGCTTCGGTGGCGCGGCTGCCTGCGCGGCCCGGAAGACGGCTGACATCCTCCGCCCGCACCACTCCGGTGAAAGCAATTCCCTGCCGGCGCGCATAGGATTCGTAATCGAAGGAGCCCAGGTTCTGGAAGTTGCGAGGGCGCCGCAGCGTTTGTAGCGAAAACTCCAGGCGCGAGCCATAAGCGACCGCCAGCGAGCGCGGATCGGACGGCCTGGGATAATAATAGACGCGAACAACTCCTCGGGAGGGGAGCGTTTGTCCCGCTTGGCGAACCTCGGAAAGCTCCACGTCAAAGGATTCGCCAAACCGCTGCGGGGTCGAGGCCGAGC
>CAYWWM010000169.1:0-6506 GCA_964461735.1 uncultured Solibacteraceae bacterium
CCGGAAAGTCGTAATCCGACGCTCCCGTGGCCAGAACGTGCAGCCGCACCCTGCGCGTGGGATTCCAGGCCGCGCCCAGCGTGAACTGGTGGTTCGACAACCCCAGCACGCGCGTCGTGCCTGCCGATGTCGGCGACGGCTGGTTCGATTTGGTAAGCGTGTAAGACCCGCTGATCTCGAGAAACGCCGCTGGCCGTGAAGAGACGGAGAGTTCGACTCCGCGGGCGTTCCCGCCGGGCCGGTTCACGTACCCGAAGCTGCGCCCAAACGGATCGTCCAGGATCGAGCCGAAGTCGCTGATGGTTTGCAGGCGCGTGTAGAAATAGGTGGCGCTCAGTTGCAGCGTGTCGCGGAACAGGCGCTGATCGAAGCCCCCGTCAATAAATACAGACCGCTCCGGGCGAAGCTGCGGATTGCCGAGGTAAAAACGGAATGCGCCGGCGCCGCCGCTTCCGAATCGCTCGAACAGGGAAGGGGAGCGGTGTCCGTTCCCGGCGTGGGCGCGCAATTTCGTTCCGGTTTTTGCCGCGAAGTAAGCCACCGATCCATCGCCGTCGTAGGTGTCCGGAGTCTCAACCCCGTCGAGCGAAGAATAGGGATTCCGCGTCTCGTCGCTGAAGCGCGGCAAATCGAGGTCATGCCACTTTCCCTGAGCGGCC
Organism: uncultured Solibacteraceae bacterium; assembly: GCA_964461735.1. Lineage (GTDB taxonomy): Bacteria > Acidobacteriota > Terriglobia > 2-12-FULL-54-10 > 2-12-FULL-54-10 > CAYWWM01. The sequence continues at coordinate 660 of CAYWWM010000169.1, forward strand.
ACCTGCACGTGCAGCCGTCCGTCGAGCAGGCGCGTCAGGTTCTGAATCACGAGGCCGAGCGATTTCTGCTCCGCTTCCATGCTCAGCCCGAAGCCGGTCTGGTCGAGCGTCTCGCGGTCGAAGTCGAGACCCACGTGCGTCGAATTGATGCCGCTGAGCTGGAAGCTGTTGCGCCAGAAGAGCTGCTCCGTGGAACCTTCGTAGGACTGCCGGTCCGTCCCAGGACCTTCCGCGTATCCCAATGCTTGCGCCGGCAACGACACGGCGGGCCCGTCGGCGACGCGCCTCCGCGTTCGCAGGCTCTGGAAGCCAGCCGAATAGACCCAGCGCGAGGTGACTTGCTGGTCGAGCTTCGCCGAGCCGGAGAAGAAACGGTTCCATCCGTGGTTGTCCGGGTCATCGAACTGCGTGTGGAACGTGGCTCCCGGTTTCGGAAACGGGATGGCGTCTCGCACGAGAACGCCGGACGGCAACGGCGGCAGGCCGGCCAGCGGTGACGGACTCTCGTTCAATTCGGTGAAGGAATCGGTCAGGCGGAACCGCAAGCGCAATTGCGCCTGCGCCGGAAGACGATAGGAAATCATGCCGCTCCCGGAGTGGTTCCGGTAGGCGTCGTTGCCGTCAATCCCGTCCGTGTAATTCCTGTGGCCCGCCTGGAGAAAATAGGACCAGCGATGGCTCGCGGCTAATCCGCCGTACTCTGCCGCTCCTTCGTACAGCCCCAGCGACCCTGCCGCGAAGGAAAGCGAGCCGGAGCGGGGCTGCGACGGCTGCCGGGAAAATACGTTGACGGTCCCGCCGACGGCGTGGGTCCCGTAGAGGGCCGACCCGGCGCCGCGCAGGACCTCGATCCGTTCGGCGTCGCCGACCAGGAGATCGGCGAGCAGCGGCCGCGCCGAATCCTGAATGTCGCTCGGGTCGCGGAACCGGAAGCCGTCGAGCAGAATGGCCGTGTCCTGCGAGCGCAGTCCCCGGAAGCGGTATCCGACAATCGTTCCGGGGCCGCCCAGTTGCTGCATCTGGAGGCCGGGAGTCGCGAGCAGCGCTTCACTGAGCGTGCGGGCATCCTGCCGCGCGAGATCGTCGGCGGGGATGAGCGATACGGCTTTGCCGATTTCGCCCGGCAGTTCGGGCAACTCCGACGCAATCACCGAAATCTTCTGATGCACTCCCGCCACGGCCAGAGTCAGTTCGATGATCTCGGATTGGTCCGCGAGCGCGACGCGCCGGCTCAGGTTCTGAAAACCTTCGGCGGCGCATTCGAGCGCATAGGCTCCCGGCAGCAGGCCGGGAAATTCGAACCGCCCGTCCGCTCCGGTCGTGGTGCGGTCGAAGAGAGCGGTCGAACGATAGAGGCTTACGACGGCGCCGGGAACGCGTTGTCCGGAAGCGTCCGTGACCGTTCCGGAGAGGGACAGTTCAGCGGCGGCCGGCAACGAGGCCGTCAGCAGAAGCAGGCAGGTGGAAACGAAAACACGAGGATGGAATTTCGCGCCAGTCGGCATGGAAGGTTCTCCTTTCGCCCTCGGAAAGAGGAAGCGGGACATGCCGCCGAATCGGTCTCCTGACTTGCGGGGCCGGAAGCATCGCAAAAGGAGCGCGCTTCCTTTCGCCCGCGCCTTCCCATCCCGGCCAGCCGGGACAGTGGCATGCTGCGGGCGTTCGCCTCCGCTTACAGTTGCGGGGCAGTGGCGGACTCGCACCGCCTTCCCGTACATTCGGCAGCTTGGTTCGGTTGTGACGGCCGCAAACGCGTGCCGCGCTGCGGCTGCCGGGCCGCCGGATGGTCTTCGGAAGCGATCGGGGAAAGAGGCGAGCGAGATGAGCGAGCCTTGGCGGGCGCGGGCGCCCATCGCTCTCCGGGCTTCCCTCGAAGCCGAAGCCAGCAGGGGGTTCTTGGCCGGTCTCCTGGCTTATGCTATTGCGGGCCGACCCGCCTTCCCATCCCGGCCAGCCGGAACAGTGGCTCCTGCGGTCGGCCCAACGCAATCACAGTGGCGGGGCCGCGCTGGCTTTGCACCAGACTTCCCAATTCGTCGAACTTGGTTCGTCGAACAACGCCAAGAACGCCATCCATCATCCGCGAGCCTCCTCCGCGTGTCAAGAGATTTGAAGGACAGTGAGGAGTGACAAGTGACGAGTGACGAGCGAACGTTAGGACAGTGACGAGGGACAAGTGACGAGCGAACGGAAGAGGAGAGCAAATTGCGGTTTGCGGCGAACCGAACTTCGGAGGATGATGGAGAAGGGGAAAGAGGTAACCTGCAGAGAGGTTGCGGGAAAACCGATCCCAAAGCAGCTCCGGCGTCTCGAGCGGATCCGAGGGCAACATGGCCGGCGAACCCGAAATCGTACAACCCAGAATCGTATCCGTGGCCATCGCCACTCCTCCGCGGCGGGTTTCCCAAGAAGAGGCCTTACAACTGGCGGGCTACACGACGCCGGCGGCGCGGAGGATTTTCCTGAACAGCGACATTGATTTCCGCCACCTGTTTCTGGCGCCGCTCGACGAACCGCGCACGGAAACGCCGGATGATGCCCACCGGCGTTACAAGGAAGGAGCCTTGCTGCTGGCCCGGCAGGCGGCCGAGCGCTGCCTGAAGCAAGCCGGCCTCGCGGCGCGCGACGTAGACTGCATTCTGGTCTGCTCCTGCACGGGCTATCTGTGCCCCGACCTGGCCACGATCCTGGTGAAGGAGATGGAGTTGCGCCCGTGCGTGCAGCGCGGTTCGCTGCTCGGCCTGGGATGCGCCGGCGCGTTGCCGGGATTGCAGCGCGCCTATGACCATGCCGTCGCGTACCCCGGCCACCGCGTACTGCTGATCGCCGTCGAAATCTGCTCGGCGGCGTATTATCACGACGACACCATGGAGACGCTGGTGGGGAACGCGATCTGCGCCGACGGGGCCGCCGCCTGCCTGCTGAGCTCGCGCGGCGCGCGCGGGCCGCAGGGGCCGATCATCGCGGGATTCGCGTCGGCGCTCGATCCGGAGCTCCAAGACCTGGTCGGCTTCGAGCAGCGGCAGGGGAGGCTGCGCATCATTCTCGCGGCGGAGATTCGGGACGTGGCTCCGGCGCTGGCGGAACGCGCGCTGCGGGAGCTCTTCAGTGCGCACGGGATCGAGCGGGAAGACATCGCGCTCTGGCTGCTGCATCCGGGCGGGCGCAAGGTGATTGACCGCGTTCAGGAATCGCTCGGCCTGCGCGACCAGGACGTGGCCATCTCGCGCCACATCCTGCGCAATTACGGCAACATGTCCTCGCCCACGGTCCTGTTTGTGCTGCACGAAGCCCTGCGGCGGAAGGCAGCGCAGCCGGGAGACCGGGGCGTACTGCTGGCGCTCGGGCCGGGGATGGCGGCCGAAGCGGCGCTGCTGGCCTGGTAATGGGGATCGAAGAAGGCTGCGGGCTAGACCATTTTCGGAGTTGCTGTATAGTAGCGCCGCCGTCCCGGCGGCCTTGGGGCCAGCGAGACGCTGGCGCTACACCTATACACCAATATTGAAAAATGGGCTAGGCGTCCGACAGGTCTTCTTTGATGGTTTCCTTGGGCTCGGATTCCTCGAGCTCGCTCGATTCGAAGATTTCCTTGCAGTCCAGGCACTCCACGAACTGGCCGTTCTCGTCCCGGGCAATGATCTGCGTGCGAGCGTGATGGCATGGGTCCGTCATGCGCTTCTGTTCTCCGGAGGCTGCATCCTGCGGATGGCCGCAGAAATCCGCAGGGCGGGAAAGCCCGCGGGCTGTCCGCCCGTCTGCCGGCCGAAAGGATGGGTTCTGCGCGCCGTACTCACAACGGTTTTTGCAACATTCCGCACTCGGTTATTGGGATTATTGTAAGATTCTGGGGCGGTTTGTCAAGATGGTTTGTGCCAGGCGCGAGTGTGGGAATCGGGACGGAATATGCATTCGACGAAGGTGACGGTCGAAGCCTACAGCGGTTACAAGGCCAGCGAGCGGCCGCAGCGCTTTTTGTTCCCAGATCGCTCCAAGGGCCGCTCCTATGAGGTCATCGAAATCCTGGACCGCTGGTACGGTCCGGATTCTCTGTATTTCAAAGTCCGGGCCGACGATGAGAACTTCTATATTTTGCGCTACGACTCCGGGCGGGACGAGTGGAGCCTGGAGTCGTTTCGGCGGGCGGACCCAGAGCAGAGCCGCAAGAAGCGAAGCCCTGCTTGACAATGAACCAGGGAAAGCCTACAAGGTAACCCAGTGCTTTCGGCTCGTTTCTGATACAGGAGAAGCCATGGTTACCGAAGCGAGTGGCGCGCCGCCCGGCTTGGTGCGTGGACTCGGGCCGCTGGATGCCACGATGATGGTCGTGGGTGTCCTGATCGGCTCGGGCATCTTCATCGTCTCGGCGGAATCATCGCGACTCGTCGGTGCGCCCGGCTGGCTGCTGGTTGCCTGGACGTCGGCGGGACTGATGACTAACACAGGCTCGCAATCTTGCGCGGAGCTCGCCGCCATGATGCCGCGCGCGGGCGGCCAGTACGTGTACTTGCGCGAGGCGTATGGCCCTGGGGTGGCCTTTGCCTTTGGCTGGGCGTTCTTCCTTATCGTCCAGACGGGTACGATCGCCGCGGTAGCCATCGCGTTCGCTAGTTTCACCGGTGTACTGATCGAATGGGTCTCGCCTGGGAACTTCCTCGTGAAGCCAATCCTCTTCGGGCGCTACGCAGTCAGCCTCTCGACGCAGCAACTCGTCGCTATTGTCTCCATCGTTGTGCTGACTGCCGTAAACACGCGCGGCTTGAAGGCCGGCAAGCTGATCCAAAATACGCTCGGGTTTATCAAAACGGGCGCCCTCGTTGGCCTCATCCTCCTCGGCCTCGCGGCGGGCGGGGACCCGGGGAGTGCTGCATTCACTTCGTCGTGGTGGAACTCGTGGGCGAACGGTTGGACGCCGCAACAGGCCCGGCCCGACATCGGAGTTGCCGGTGGGCTTGCCTTCGTGTCCCTGCTCGGGCTGGCGATGATCGGGCCGCTCTTTTCTCAGTCGGGGTGGAACAATGTGACGTTTGCCGGAGGGGAGGTCCGCCAGCCGGAGCGCAACCTGCCCGGCGCCCTCTTCCAGGGGACCGCAATGGTGGTCACGCTCTACCTCCTCACAAACCTTGCCTATGTCGTTACGCTGCCGCTGGAAGGGATTCAGCAGGCCGCGCAGAACCGTGTCGGCACGGCGATGATGGAGGCCATCTTCGGCCCGTCCGGTGCGCTCATCATCGCCGCCGTGATCATGATCTCGACGTTCAGCTCCAATAACGGGCTGATCCTGGCGGGCGCGAGGGTGTACTACGCGATGGCGCGCGACCAACTCTTTTTCGCTGGCGTTGGCAGCGTGAATCACCACCGTGTTCCCGGCGCCGCGCTGGTGGCGCAGTGCGTCTGGGCGTCGTTGCTCACGTTACCGCGCACCACCACGATGGATGGGACCACCGGAGCGCTGTCGTATGGCGACGTCTACACGCAACTCCTCGAATACGCGATCCCCGTTGGCCCGGCCTTCTACGGCCTGTTGGTCGGAGCGGTCATTGTCCTCCGCCGGAAAGCGCCCGACGCGGAGCGGCCTTATCGCACAATCGGCTACCCAGCCACGCCCCTGATCTACATCTCTGCAGCGGCTCTGCTGATTCTTGACCTCGCGTACGTCGCGCCCGCGACCTCAGGAATAGGTTACCTGTTGGCGCTGTCCAGTATCCCCGTCTACCTCATCTGGCGCGGCCGCCGAAATGCTTCGTGCCAAACAACGATCCGGAAATGACAGCCGCATGAAGAACATCATTATAGGAACGGCAGGGCACATTGACCACGGCAAGAGCGCGCTGGTGCGCGCTCTGACGG
>CAYWWM010000170.1:0-6502 GCA_964461735.1 uncultured Solibacteraceae bacterium
GCCGCAAGACCTCCCGCTGCGATGCCGGCTTCAGCCGCTGAGGTTTGTCTTGTCAGGCTGCTGGAAGACTTACCTCAGGCGCTAAAGCGCTTCGCCAAGGAGCTGGCATCGGCACGACTGAAGTCGTGCCCTTCCGGTTCCGCATTCGGTCTACACCATTTGCGAAACCGTTGCCGCTTACGCTCCCGGTTCTGATTAGTGCTCTGGTGCGAGCGGAGGCGGGACTGTGTCCGGCTCGGGCCGCAAGCCGAATTCGACGCCGCAGCGCTCGAAGATGAAATGCGACAGCGCGTCGGCGTAGAACTGCTGGCTGCGGCGCCGCACCGCCGATTCCAGCTCCTCGGGATTGACCAGGTGGTGGAGTTCGTGGAGAAAGATTGCCAGCAGGGCCAACTGCCACTGCAAGGCGCTCATCTCCCGCGTGGCCGCTTCCGGCGGAAGCGCTAAATGCGACAGGGGCAGCGGCTCCCACTCGCGGATGGCGTCGAAGGCCAGGTCAATCTCGCCGGTCCGCACGCCGCTCAGGCCGCGCAGCCGGCGCGTGAGGCGGCTTTCGGCGCTCGACGGATGATGGTGACCCAGGCAAGCGCAAATGTTGCGGCGCCGCAGCAGAACGACCACCAGCGGCGGCGCCCCCGCCAGTGTTCCCGCGTAGCGCTGCCGGAACGGCTCCGGCAACGCCGGCCAGACGACCTCGAGCGATTCGCGGAACGGGTCCACGCCGTCCGCGTCGGCCTTGGCGTAGGAGATCAGCACCAGCGGCAAGTCCGCGGCGGGCCGGATCAGCACCTGCTCGCTGCCGCGCAGCCGGCGATACAAGCGCGTCAGCAGGCCCGGCGAATGCCCGAAGCTGCGGCCGTGGATTCCTCGGTTCATAGCCCTCTGCCAACCATACCACCCAGGCGCGGCCCCCAGGCAGGAAATTTCGCAGGAAGTTCTCAGCACCGCCCGTGCAGCGAAAGGCCCGGCGCAAACAAGCGCAGTTGATTGACCGGCGCAAACGGCGCGGCGGGCAACCCGCTGCGGCGGCCCGTCAAACGGTATTTCTGCCGCAGCTCCTGCGCCAGAGTCGCGATGCGATCCGCATACGGGCCGCGCACGTACGCGCCGCGCGCGTAGAGCTTTTGGTACTTCTCCGCCAGGTGCGGAAACTCCGCTTCCAGAAACGGAAAGAAGGCTTTGCGGGCCGCGGGCATCAGATAGAGCACGCTGGCGGCAAACGAGCAGGCGCCGATGCGGGCGGCTTCGCGCGCGATCGCTTCGAGGTCGCGCGGGTCGTCGGTGATAGCGGGCAGCACCGGCATCGCGAACACCGCCACCGCGATCCCCGCCTGCGCCACCTCCGCGGCAGCCGCCAGACGCAGGTCCGGGCGCGGCGCGCGCGGCTCCAGGCGCCGGGCCAGCTCCGGCCGCAGCGTCGTGACGCTCACGTTAATCTGCAACTCGTTGCCGTGCGCGATCTCCCGCAGCAGCCCAAGGTCGCGCCGGATCAGGTCGGACTTGGTCGTGATCGAGAGCCGCAACCCGCGAAAGTCCCGCAGGGTTTCCAGAATGCCGCGCGTGGTCTGAAAGAGCCGCTCGGCGGGCTGATACGGATCGGTGGCCGTGCCGATGGTGATCATGCCGCCGGGGTCCTTGGCCAGTTCGCTGCGCAGAATCTCCCCCGCCCGCTCCTTGCTGTAGATTTTTTCCTCGAACTCGGCCGGGTGCTCCAGGCCCAGATACTCGTGCGTGTAGCGCGCGTAGCAGTATTGGCAGCCGAACTCGCAGCCGCGGTACGGATTGATAGTCCAGGTGAACGGCACGCGCGCGCTGCGGCAGCGGTTCAGAACGCGCTTGGAAGCGAGTTGGTAGTACTGCGCTTTCTGCTTGCTGATGGCGACCGGGCTTTCCGCGGCGGCCTTGGCCAGGCCCGCCAGGGCTGGGGAATCCGCCGCCACGGTGGGCGGGCTTTGCGATTCCGGGAACAGAGTCATGTCCCTATATTCGCTTTTTATTCGCTATTTGTCAAGATCTGTCCCGGTTCACCGGCCGACGCCGAGGGGGCGGGCGTGGAACCGCCTTCACTTCCACCTGTTCCTTCGCCTGCGCGATACGCAGTCTTGACAGCATTGATCCTGCTACATTATCATTAGCATTCCCCCCCCGAGGTCTCCTCCGATGGCGACCGATAGCGTTCCAAAACTCGCTTTCCCAGAAAGCGGCCAGAGCATGCTCGAAACTGCGCTATTGCTCCCTTTTCTTCTGTTTGTGGCTTTGAATGCCATCAACCTGGGGTATTTCTTCTTTGTGGCATTGAATTTGGCTGCAGCGCCCCGGCACGGCGTGGAGTATTCCATCCAGGGTTTCCAGACACCGGGCACGGGCTCCTTGCCCAATGCCGGCCCGAGCTGCAGCGGTTCGACGTCGGAGACCTCCGTAGGCACCTTGACATACAATGACATGATCGGCGTGCTGCCGGCTCCCGCAACACCCTGCCCGAATATCGCCTCCGTGCAGGTCTGCACGTTACTCAATGGAGTCAGCAACCCGGGCACGACCACGCAGAGGGCGAATTGCACTGCCTACGGTCCGGCCACGACATTTCCGAACGCCGATCCCGATCCGGAGGCCCCGTACTTTATGCTGCATCGCGTGGATGTCCAGTACACCGTAACTCCGTTGATTCCGGGGGGAGCAGGGAATTTCTTTTCTCTGTTTCTCCCGCCGCTGACCTTCCACCGCCAGGTCTCCATGCGGGCCTTGGAGTAGAACAGCATCGGCCATGAACCGCCCTCTCCCATTCGAGGTTCCGTCGTCGCGCCCGGCCCGCCGGGAGGCGGGAGAAGCACAAATGGAGTTCGCCCTCTCCATCTTCACCATGATGTTTGTGATTTTCTGGATCTGGGAGGTAGTCTTTGCGGTCTACACCAAAACCGTTCTCGCCGACGCCGCCAAGGAAGGCGTGCGGTACGCCATCGTACACGGAAAAGGGAACTCCAATTGCAGCGGGCCGAACACGCCGGCCTGTCCGGACCCCACTGGCGCGAACGTCGTGAGCAACGTCCAATCCTACGCCCAATTGACACTGCATGACACGTCCTCAATGACCGTGACCGTGCAATATCTGAATAACACCGGGGGCTCGGCCACTAATGTGGATCAGAACACGCGGGTTCGTGTGGCGGTCAGCTACACGTACGTTCCGTATATCCCCGTGCCCTGGGTGTCGCCAACTCTCAACGCCGTAGCCGAGGGGCGCATTGTGCATTGACGCCCCTTCCGATTCGCGGCCGGAATGGAGCGGTCCAGTGACCCGGGGCCGCCGTAAGAAATAGAAAGCAACTCAATCCCTGGAGATACCAATGAGACTGCCTACTGAAACAGTTCGACCGCGCCAGAGGACTCCGAACCGAGAAAAGGGCCAGATGACCATCTTCATGGTGCTGGTGCTGGGGATTTTTCTGCTGGGGTTCATCGGCTTTGGCGTAGACTTGACCAACGTGTTTTTCAGCCGCCAGAAGGCACAGGGGGCGGCGGATGCGGCCTGCCAGGCTTGTGCCATGGATTTGCTGATGGCGGCGCAGGGAACTGCCTCCCCGGCGCCGGGATACACCGTCGGAACGCCTTTCGACTGCTCCGCTTTGCCCGGCGCCACGCCGTGTGAATACGCCGCCCTGAATGGCTACAGCGGGACCGGCCTGGTTGCCAACACCGCGTCCAACGCCGTCAATGTAACGTTCCCCAGTACGGTGCCGGGCGTCACGCTGCCTCCTTCGAGCCTGGCGCCGGTTCCCTTCGTGGAGGTGACCGTTACGGACCGCGTGAAGACTTACTTCGCATCCCTGCTTACGGGCTCGTCCACCCAGGATGTGGGCGCCTCGGCCGTGTGCGGGTTGCAGTTCGCCACCGCCCCAGTGCCCATCATCGTCTTGAACCCAACCTGCACCCATCCCTTCGAGGTGAGCGGCAGCGCGACGGTGAAAATCGTGGGAGGTCCCAACCGCAGCATTCAAGTGAATTCGCGCGATCAAACCTGCGCGGCCGCGACCCAGATCGGGGGGTGTAGCGGCAGTGGGACGATTGATCTGACGCAAGCGGGACCAACCTTTTCGGGAAGCACCTTTGGAGTTTTCGGCGCGCCCGCGACTCCGCCTGCTAACTTCCTGCCGTGCGGGAACTGCCGCTGGCAGTCGCCGGCTTCTCCCATCAGCGATCCGTTTGCCCTCACCCCGGCCCCCACCAAGCCGGCAATGGAAGTGACCTTTCCCGGTGGCCAACCTGTTGCGTACGGAGTCAACGGCTGTCCCGATATGTCCGGTTGCAGGTACTATGAAAGGGGGCTCTATAACCAATCCATTCTCGTCAAGAACGAGACGGCGATCTTCGAGCCGGGAGTCTATTACATCGAGCCGACCAGTTATCCGCCCGCCGCCAGGTCCAACTGCGGCTCGCCCGGCACCGGTTGCATCCCGAATGTAACCGGCCAGTGCGCCTATGATTTCCTGGTGGAGTCCAATGGAGTGGTGCGCATGAGCAACCAACCAGGGGACGGCAGCGGCGGGGTCATGTTCTATCTTTCCGGGCCGGGGAGCGGGGGGAACCCTTATGGTTCCGTGGGTTTTCAAGGAAATGCCGGCAACCCCGGAGGCCGGACCATTGACCCGTTTCCTACCACCGGGATGAACTGCGACGGGAGTTCTCCGGATCCCTCTCTCGGGGTCCCCGCCACGGTGGACGGCAACGTGCTCCTGGGGCAGTGCACCAGCGGCGGCAGTTACTCTCCCTATCAGGGACCGGGTAACATTCGGGGTATCCTGTTTTTCAACGACCGCCGCAACGGCTATGACCACGGGCAGGCCAGCATGCAGGGCAGCGGAGGAATGCTGCTGTCGGGAACCATGTACTTCCACCACTGCAACAGCACCAGCGGCGACGCCACGGCGGGCACGGCGTGTCAGGCTCCACCCAACGGCTACCAGGGATTTTTTCAGCTCCAAGGAAATCCGGGCGGCGGAACCTTCGTCTTGGGAAACATTACGACCGACCAGCTCGTGATCTCGGGGAACGGCATCGTCGCTATGCAGCTCAACTCCAACTTCGTTTATCAAATCCTGAAGGCGACCATGGTCCGCTGAGCGGTCCAGCAGGAAAGGCGTTCTTGCCTGTCAAGAAGGCGTGGTCCCCCCAGGGTAGCCACCCGCCAGTACCCTCTCGCCGTATCTTTCACCACGATACCTTGGACAGAGGCGGGCTGAGGTACAATAGAGAGTCTCACAATCGCGCGCCGTCTAGATAGGCCTGTGAGACGCTCCGTAGGCAGGCGAACCGGTGCCACTAGACGATTCCCATCTTCCGCCCCCGGAAAAACCCGACCCGGGCTCCGGCTCGCCTGCGCAGCCCGAGTCGCCGAGTTCCACTGCCATCAGCTGGCCGCAGCCCTCCGGGGAAATTGCCTCGCGTCACAAGCTCGCGCTCCTCCATCACGCTCAGCACAAATACTCGCAGGCCGAGCAGCTCTATCAAGACGTTCTTGCCACATTGGAAAAGAAGTTGGGCCCGGAGCATCTGGAAGTGGCCAGCTGCCTGAACAACCTGGGGCGACTGCTTTACGAGCAGCAAAGGTACTCGGAAGCGGAGCCGCTCTATCGGCGGTCGCTGGCCATCGTAGAAAAAAACTTCGGCGCAGAACACCCCACGGCTGCCCGGCGGCTGGTCAACTTGGCGGAGCTGTGTACTGACACTTTGCGATACGCCGATGCGGATGCCTACTATCAGCGGGCGGTAGAGATTGCAGAGAAGACGTTTGGGCCGGAACACCCCAGCACGCTCAAGAGCCTTGCGGCGTATGCTGCCTTGCTGCGGAAGATGAACAGACCGGCGGAGGCAGAGGCCGCGGAGGCTCGCGTCTTCGCACCAGCGGTCAGCCCGCAACAAGGCCTGCCTTCTGTCCTGGCCCCCAGCGATGCAGACTATGCCGATCTGACGGCGCGCAGCCTGCCCGGACGCGGGCTGCTCTATTCGTTCCTGTTCCACGAGGCCGCGCTGTTCGGGCTGCTGTTGTTACCCGGGATGATGGGATCGCCGGAAGCTCCTCGCTGGGTGGTGAGCGAGACGGTCCGCACCGAACCTCGCGAAGTCCTTTACCTCCCTCCGCTCGACGGCGGACGTCGGAGGGAAGACGGCAGGTCAGCCAGGGAGTCCGCCAGCACTCCGCCAAGGCCGGCTCCGCTTCCTTCGCCGCGTGTGAACTTGCCCCGAGGCCTCGTTTATCCCGGACCGCAGAACATCGTTTCCAGGCCTCCCAATGCGGACAACCGAATTCAAACCATTCTGCAACCGGAACTGATGCAACCACCGAAGCTGCAAGTTCCCTTGGCGCTGCCCAATATGGTAAGGCTGGGAGAGACGGTGATTCCCCCTCCGCCGCCGTCTCCCGTCCGACTCACGCTCCGGCCTGCTCCCGTCGCCCCGCCGCCGCCGGCAGCCCGCCGAGTACTGCCAGTGCCGGAGGCGCCTAGGC
>CAYWWM010000171.1:0-6478 GCA_964461735.1 uncultured Solibacteraceae bacterium
TTGCCGTCGAACACGACGGCTCCCTGAACGTCGGTCAGACTGTTGGGCACGTTCACATACTGGACGCTCCCGTCCGCGAGGCGCAGGCTCCCCCTCCAGACGGGTTTTCCGACCGTACCGTTCATGACGGCGTCGAGCGAGACCCGGCCCGTGATCCCCAGCTCCGGATCGAGTTGCGGCAGCCCGGAGAGGTCGGCGCTGCCTCGCGCCGTCAAATCGAGCGCCGGGTCGTCGGCGAGCCCAATGGTCCCCGCCGCTTCCAGGTCGAGGCTCGGCCCCGCCAGCTGAAACTGCTCCAACTCGATCTGGCGGTTCTGCAATCGGAAGCGGATGGGGCGCCTGGCTCGGAACGCGACGGCGCGCAGCGTGGCCTCCAGCCGCGGCAGATCGCCGCGCACTTGCAAGGCTCCCAGATGCCGCAGGTCGCCCTCGACTTCCAACACCCCGTCGGCGCGCCCCGTCAGGCCCTCGGGCGGCTCGCGGACGGCTCGGAGCATGCGCTCGACTTCGACGTCGGAAAATTCCACGCGCCCCGAAATCGGGTACGGCTCCTCGAGCCGCGTCTCGCCGGTGATCCGCAGCTCCGTCCCGAACAGCTCCGTGGTCCCGCGCAGAATCATTTGCTGTTCACGGGTTTCGATGGTCAGCGAGGCCGCGCCCGTTCCCGCTCCGTTCCAGCCGAGGCGGCGGACCTCGATGTTCCCGCGCACCAGGGGGCGTTGGCGCGTCCCTTCTCCTGCCAGCGTGATCTGCGCCACACCGGAAGGCGCCACCCGATCGGTTTTGAGAAAGGCAAACTCCTCCAGCACGAGGTTCGAGCCGGTGGCCGTGAATTGAAACTCCTCCGTCGTGCGGTTCGCCGTCACATTCCCCTGCACGACCGTCTCGCCGCGCTCGATGCGGACCCGGCTGGCGGCAAAGCGGTCGCGGTCCTCGAACGCGATTCGACCCGTCAGGCGATCAAACGGCTCGTCGTACGCCGCGCCGCTCCGAATCGTCACGCTCCCTTCGCCCCGCGGATCGTCCGGCGTGCCGGAAATTCGGCCGGAAGCCTGCAACGTCCCCCGGACCGGATAGGAGACTCCGAGCAGCCGCTGCAACTCCTCGATGCTCGCGTTGCGCACGCTTCCCTCGACGGAGAACGGGCTGCCGCGCGCCACGGCGTTCCCCTGCAAACTCACGCGAGCCCCCCCTTCCGCGCTGGTCTCGCCCTTCAGCAGCCGCGCGGACTCGACCTCCAACTCGGCCAGGCGGGGCGTGGCGCCGCCGGAGGCCGTGCGGTATCGGACCGTCCCCGAGAATTCGTCCCACGAATTGTTCTGATAGGAGAATGCCGTCAGTCGCAGCCGCCCGCCAAGCTCCGGGTTGGCGGCGCCGCCGGTCCAGAGGAACTGCGCATCCAACCGGCCGTCGCCCCCGAGCTGCAACGGGGGCTGCTCGAAACTGGCTCCCATCCACTTCGCGAGCGTCAGAGGCTCTTCCAGACGCGTAGTTTCGATCTCCAGATCGAGCCGCGAATCGCGCTCGTCAAGCCAGCCGCTTCCTCGCAACCGGGTGGCCGGAAGATTCAAGACGAACGCCTCGGCCTCCAGGCGCTGCTGGGCGGCTTGGTAGCTTCCCCGCAGCGCCGCGGAGACCTGCACAAAGCCTTGCGGCAGGACCGCGGGAGGCTCCACCTGCCAGTCGCCCGTCACTCGCAAGTTGTCGCGCAGGTTCTCACCCGCCCCTGAGAATTCGGCTTGCGTGGAGCCGGAAACCATCCCGGCCCATCCCAACTGCTCCAGGGGATAGCGCGCTGTGGATGCCAGCCGCAAGAGCGCGGGCAGGCTGATGCGTTGGGCGTTCAAGTGGAGTCGAGCCGACGGCCGCGCGGAGCCGCTTTCCACCGTACCGGAGCCGGAAAGCCGTCCACCCAGCGCCATGACTTCGAGTTGGTCCAGTTGCGCGCGCCACGGCGCTGCATTCGGGTTTTCCTGGGGAGCGTTCCCCACATTCAGATACACGTTGGACTCGGCGCTCCAGGGCACGCCTCGCAGCGCGGGCATTCCGTTGGCGGGAACCTGCGCGCTGAGACGGCCCGAAAATTCCCAACCCGCGAAGTCCCATCCGCCCTCGCCATCCCACTGCGCGTTCCCGGTCCATCCGGGACTTCCCAGCATTCTTCCCGCCTCGCGCAGGTCCAGCTGCAACTCATACCGCAACCGGATGGCGGGGGAGCGGAAGTCTTCGATGGCGCCTTGCGCCGCGAGCCGGGAGCGCGCCGTGCGCCACTCGAACGACTCAATCTGGGCGCGGGCGGGATAGAGGAAAAACTGCGTCCGCACGCTCGAGGCGAGCGGCGGCCGGGTCCCCACCGTCAGCGCGCCGTCCTGATATTCGAGCCGTCCCGCAAAGCGGCCGGACCCTTCCTCGGATTCGAGCGTCGCCCGGATGCTTTCGGCGCGGAAGTTGAGGGGCCGGCGGAGGTCGTTCCAGCGCAGCTCGCCGCGAAGGACTTCCAGGCTGCGGATGCGCAGGGAAAAGAGCCGCTCGACCCACGCTCCGTCTTCCGGCGCCGCCGCGGGCTGCACAGGCCAGTTGCTCTGCCCGTCGCTCGACACCGCCACGGTGATGCGCGGGTTCCACACGCGCAGACGCGCCAGGTCCGCGCTGAGGTTCCAGATGGAGATGAGGTTCCACTGCGTCTCGACCTGCTCGGCGAAGAACAGGGGCGGGTCCTGCGGCCCTTCGCGCCCGCGCAGCGTAAGCCCGCGGATGTTGACTTCCAGACGCCACGGGTCGAAGGAAAAACTGGCCCATTCGACGGCCAGCCCGGTGGAGCGTGCGACGGACTCGGTCAGCCGCTGCGCGACTCTTTCCTGGAGCCAGCCCTGTTGGAGAACCCAGCCAATTCCCGCCACGAGCGCGCAGACGGCCGCCAAAACGATCACGTACCATCGCGGGCGGCGCCAGCCGCGCGACTTCGGAGCGGCACCGCCGATCCTGGTGGGTAAGTCGGCGGGCAAGCCGGCAGGTGACGCGCCGGTCTCTTTGGAGTCTCGATCGGACACTTGGTTTGCTCCCTTACTGTGCTCCCGCCGTTTGCGGCAGGACCTTCACTCCCAGGCGCGCGCGCAAATCGCGCAACAGTTGTTCGAGCCGCTCGTTCATCTGCTGCGCGGCGAGGACCTCTTCAATCTCCTCGCGCACTGCGGCGAGCGGCGGCATTTCAGTTTGCCCCTTTCGGCGCAGTTCCGGCGCGAGCGTTTCCCGGTAGTAGCGCTCGGTCTCCGCCGAATCGAGACGCACCAGGGGACGCAGGCGGCGGTCTACGAACGCCAGGAGGTTCGTCTCGTGCTCCAGGCGCTCCAGCAGGTCTGCATCCGTGAGATGAGCGAGCACCAGGGCCTGCTGGTAGGCTTCCGGAGTCGAGAACCGCTGTTGCGCTTCGGCCAGACGGCGCTCGGTTTCGCTCCGATCCGGAGGATCAAACAGCAGCGCGTCACGGTCCTGTTCGAGAAGCCGCTGGTCAATCAGCCGGGATACGATCGGCTCACTCGATTCCGGACGCGCCAGCTCGTCCGGCGGCGGAGGCTCCCGCCCCGCCAGGAACGCCTGATACCGCGCTTCGGCCAGCACGTCGCTCCAGGTGACCACGCGGCTTCCGGCCACCGCCACGATGCGGTCCACGATCTCAGCCCGGGCCGCCGATGCAACCAGGGCCAGCAGTAGCAGCGTTCTAATGGAAGACCTGTGGAGCATTTTGCCCTGACACCTAACACCTAGCACCTAACACCTGCCTCAAAAACTCTGGCCGATGCTGACCAGGAACTGCCAACGGGAGAGGGTCTGGACGCTTTCGTGCGGGGTTCCCACCTTGGTTGCCACGCGCGTCGGATTCAGGTTATACCCCACGTCAAAGCGCACAGGGCCGACCGGCGTGCGGTAGCGCAGCCCGGTTCCCACGGCGTGCGCCAGATAGCGGTAGTCTTGCGCCGCCCTCTGGTGCTGCCGCAGCGTCAGGTCTCGCACGCGCTCGAAGACGTTGCCCATGTCGTGGAACAACACGCCGCTGAGGTTCTCTCCCCAGACCGGGAGGCGCAATTCCAGGCTGTGGAAGAGCAACGCGTTGCCGCCGACGGCGAATCCCGTTTCCGGGTCGCGCGGCCCGGCCTGATTGACGGCGAAGCCCCGGTGCGAGTTGCCGCCCCCGGCGAAGAACCGCTCGGAGATCGGAATCGCGCGCGTGCGGATGGCGGCGCCGTCCCCGATCACTTCTCGCCCTTGGCCGAAGGGCGACAGCAGCCCGAACTGGACCGAACGGGCGATCGTGAAACGCCTCCGGAACGGATGGTACGAAGAGTTCTGCGCGACGAGGCGCAGGAAACTCGCCTCGGAGCCGACCTGTTTGGCGGCCACGCCGAAGTCCACGCTGCTGAAGACGCCGCGCTGCGAGTCGGTGGGATCGTCGCGCGTGTCGCGCAGCCACGTCTGGCTGAGCGTGGCCACCAGCACGGGGTCGCCCAGGAGCGCAATCTGGTCGGGCGAAATCCGCAGGGTGGAGGAGTCGAGCGTCACGCGCCGGAAGGAATAGCGGTGCAACAGCGTGGTCAGGCGGCTCAGCCGGCTCTCAAATTGCGCGGAGGTTTCCAGCCGCCGCGCCGTGAAGGTGCGGACGTCTCGCGATTCATCGAAGAAGGCGGTGGCGGTCGCGTTCAACCACGGGTAGTTCAGGAAGCGCGGGGCCAGGTAGGTCAGCCCGGCGCGCTTCTGCAGCGTGCTGAAGCGCGTGCGGATGCTCGCCGTATGCGGGCGCCCGCCTACGTTGAGGCGCGTCACGTCGAAAGAAATGTTGGGGCTGATTTCCGGTTTTCCCTCGATGTTCGGCGAGTCGCCCGAGCCGTTTTCCGAGGAGCCCCCGAAGCGGCCAATGTCGGCCCCGAGGCCGATCTTCAGCGTGTGGCGCCGCGCCTCTTCGAGATACACCAGGACCGTGCGGTCGCGCTCGGACCCGGCGGGGTTCTGGACGGCCATCTCGACCTGGCTGAAAATCCCGAGGTCGTAGAGCCGCCGCTGCGTCTCGATCAATTGGCCCTGGCTGAGCGGATCGCCGTCCCGGAACTGCAACTGCCGGTTCACGATGCCCGGGCGCGTCGAGTCGAGCCCGCTGACATAGACGTGGCGGACGAATTCCCGCGCGCCTTCCTCGAGAATGTACTCGAGGTTCATGCGCTCCCCGTCGTCGTCCGGAGTCTCTTGCGGAGTCGCCCGCCACTCGAAGCGGGCATCGAGGAAGCCTTCGTTGAAGTAGAACGTGAGGAGATTGTCGCGGTCCGACGCGATCACGGATTCGCTGTACGGCTGCCCGCTTCCGGCGTTGAGGTAGCCTTGCAGCACCTCGCGCGGGAACGCCTGATGGCCCGTGAGCTGAAACTCCCCGACCAGAATTTGCGGGCCTTCCTCGACCGTGACAGCCACGTCCATGACCTCGACGGGATCGCCCCCCTGCTCGAGGCGCTGCGCGGTCACCCGGACCCGCGCGAAGCCGTTGGTCTGGTACAAGGCCCGGATCGCCGCCAGGTCCTGCTGTAGCAGATTCGAGCTGAACCGGCCGCTGCGCAACGTCATCATGGCCGGCTCGATGCGCATGCGCTCCCGCAAGGTCTCGTCGCGGAAATACTGGTTGCCTTGAAATCGAATCTCTCTCAGGCGGTGCTGTCTCCCCAAGTCCACCTGGTATTGGATCCCCCGGTTCCCGTTGGCGAGGACGTTGCGCGCATATCGCACCGTGGCATCAAAATACCCTTGGGCCTCGAAATGATTCGCGAGGTTGCGCTCGCCCTCGCGCAGCAGGTCCTCATCGAGAGTGCGTTCCTCGAAGACCGGAACCAGCCGCTCCAGGTCCGAGCGGCCGAGACTCGCCCCGGCCACGGAAATTTCGATCCGCGCGCCCGCCGCGATGGCCAGCTCCAGGTCCACGCGGTTGGTCTGCGGGTGGAAGGTTCTGCGTGCGATCTCGATGGACGCCTCCAGATAATTTTCCTCCCGATACAGGTTCTGAAGCCGGGACAGCCCGTCCTGCAAGCGTCTGGAGGTGAACTCCTCCCCCCTCTTCCAGCGAGCCTGTTGCATCACCCGGGCCGCCGGGAAGACGGGCGTTCCCGTCACCTCGACGGCGCCGAAGCGGGCGCGCGCTCCGGGCCGCACGTCAAAGATGACGTCCATCTGATCTGTTTCCGGATGCGGTTCCAGGCGCGGGACGATCTCGGATTGATAATACCCTTCGCTTTGCAGCGTGTCCCGCAGCCCCTGCATCGCCGCAGGCAGTTCCTCCTCGGCGAACGGCAAGCCCAACCGCAAGCGCGTGGCGGTGCGCAACTGGGTCTCCGAGGGCGGCGCCTCCACGCCGCGAACCGCAACCACCCCGATGAAGTAACGGCCGCGCGTCAGGAACGTGAGCACCAGGCCGGCGGGGCCGGTCGGCTGGCGCTCGGCGTCC
>CAYWWM010000172.1:0-6466 GCA_964461735.1 uncultured Solibacteraceae bacterium
ACGGTTGAAACCGTGCCCTTACAACTGCTTCCAGAGGGTTATGCAATAACTTCTACTCTTTCGCAAGCGGGTTTGCCAGTTCGCCGAGTTTCTCGATCTCCACGATCACAGTTTCGCCGGGCTTGAGCCAGCGGGGAGGCGTGCGCGCGGCCCCCACGCCGTCGGGCGTGCCGGTGGCGATGACGGTTCCGGGCGTGAGCGTCATCAACTGCGAGATGTATTCGATCAGCACGGCGACGGGAAAGATCATCCGCTCGGTGTTCGATTCCTGCAAGACTTCGCCGCCGACGCGCGTCTGCACCCGCAGCGACTGGGGATTGGGGATTTCGTCCTTCAGGACGATGTACGGTCCCATGGCCGAAAACGTGTCGGGGCTTTTGCCGAGCGTCCACTGGCTGACGCGGCGCTGGAACTCGCGCGCGGTCACGTCGTTGAAGGTCATGTAGCCGGCGACGTAGTCGAGCGCCTGCGCGCGCGAAACGTTCCGCGCGGGCTTGCCGATAACCACCCCCAGCTCCGCCTCGTAGTCGGTCTGCTCGACCACGGCGGGAATGCGGATGGTCTCGCCGGGGCCGATGATCTTGCCCTCTTTGGTGAAAATGATCGGGTATTCCGGCTCGGCGGACTGGCCCTGCGGCACTACGATCTGGTCTCTGCGGTTGACTTCCGCGATGTGGGCGCGGTAGTTCAGGCCGATGGCGAGCAGGTGCGGCGGGTTCGGCAGCGGCGCCTGGAGCGTCACTTCGTCTTTCGAGAACCAGATGCCTTGCTGCTTCAGCCGCTCCATGCCGCCCGGACGCGCCGCCTCCTGCTTGGCGAACCGGATCGCTTCTTTGGCCACGCGAATGGACTCCTCTTCGCCCTGCAGAAACTCCAGCATGTTCGGCGGGACGAACGCAGCCGCCACCGCTTCAGCGCGCGGCGTTCCCTGCTCGCGGAGCCATAATAAATACGCCCGGTTGAGGTCTATCACGGCGTTGTCTTCGAAGGCCCCCAGGCGCGCCTGGCCGCGATGGCTGTAGGTGACCAACTTGGTCGCCCACAGCGGCGAGCTCAGGGAAACGGTCAATGTGACGGTCCCGGCAACCGGGCCGGCGATCCGAACGAAGTGTTTCATGGCATCTTCCTTTCTTGACGACCAAACCGATAGATTTCTAACCCATTGAATCGACAGCAAATATACCTGAACATCCTTCCGAGTCTACCAAGTTGCAGGTGGCCCTTGACAAGCCGACTGAAGCTGCTATAATAAAGTCGCTATAATAAACGGGGTCGGCCGGGAGGCTGGCCCTTCCCTTTTTACTCAACCCCCTTAATTTCTTGGCAGAATGATATCCAATCATCAAAAGTCTGCTCCCGGAACTGAGCGTTGGGGAAAATAATTGCAAAACGCTCCCAGGTGTCTGCGTCTCGATTGACGATTATGATCTTCCTTTCAGACCACCTGATTCCGGCAGATCGCGCTGACTGGGCGAGCAATCTCAACATCCATACGTCTGCCATTGGCAAGCTGTATCCAACGATGACCCATGTTCTGGCGCCAGCCAGTACGTGCCCGGCTTCTCGCCAAACATCTTTCCACACGCGGTGACGGAAGTCTTTAAGTAGAGTGGGGCGAATGAGCATCGGTCTCGCATTCTTCGACTCACAGTCAACGCAATTGCTGTTCGGCCACACCATGAAAATTCCCAGGTTCCGCAGAACGTGGCATCTTTCACAGGCTCGCCAATTGAGCGAACCGTGAAGTTTGAGAAGGCAAACCGAAGACTTCTGCGTAGTAGTTTCACCCTCTTGCTCGTAAAAAGCATCAATTCTGTAATCCGGCACGAACGCTTCCGATGCTACCAGAACGCGATCCAGAAGGATGTCATAGTTCATGGATAGGAACGCAGCTCTTTCCAGGATACCTATTTCCTTTAGGAGGTTTACCAGCCTCGCATAGGGGAGAGATGCCCCGGAGCTTGGAGCATAATAGTTGCAGAAAGCTGTTCGTTTTAGATCATGCTGCGGGTCTCCCCTCCCTGTCGGTTTCGGTATGGAATCAGGGTCCAATGCGATTGCGACCCAGGAGTCCAGCGAATCGAGTACCTCCCTATTTGTTACGAGGGTCTTCGTGTTAGGATGATGCCCTCCGAAATGATACCAATACTCTTCCGCTTCAGCAATTTCCAATGGACCAACAATGTCTTCGAAACGGAAAGGGGGCTTCCCGCTACCGACACGTAGAAATCCTGGAAATGTTCGACGCAAGTATTTGCGTGCAGCCTGGACCCTGGGTTCTCTGGTTTCCTCCAAGAGGTCCAAAACAAGGTCCTGCTGGCTCTTGAGAGGTGGCATACTTGCCCCGGCGCCAAAGATAAAAGCCATTTCTACATCCGCACTCGTTTTGCCCATGATTTTCCGGGGTTCGACTCCTATTAGTTCCTGCGCGCTGACGATAGCACAGATCCCCTCCTGGCGCATCTTGCGCCGCGCTTTACATCGCCGCATGGGATGGGGCCATTTTGTGGTATTTTTGTTAGCGGATCGGTGCGAGAACAACGCGCTAGAAGAAGGGCACAGAGGCGAAGAAGATCCATGCTCCGTCTTTGGATGCAATGCATGCTCGTGGCGGGGGTGGTGCTCGCGGCGCTGCCGATCACGTCCCTGGTTCTGGCTCAGACTCCGGCGAGCATACCGGACCTTTCCGGGGTTTGGGAACGGCGTGGCGTGGGCACGGGGCCGGAGCCTGGATTGGGAGCCGATGGCGCGCCCGCCTTTGGCTTTACCAAGGAGGCGCCTCCGCTGCAGCCGTGGGCCTTGGAGCAGTACAATGCCGTCCGCAACGGCCCCCTGCGCAACCGCTACGATAAGGCGCTCGACGAATTCGACCCGGGCCTCCACTGTTTCCCGCACGGGCCGACGCGGCTCTTTACAGTCCCGTGGCCTTTTGAGCTGCACCAGTTCCCACATGTGGTGGTGCTGCTCTCGGAGTGGGACCATTGGGTACGGCGGATCTATATGGACGGCCGGGGCCATCCCGACGGATATCCCGTCACCTGGATGGGGCACTCGATCGGAAAATATGAGGACGACGCGCTGGTGGTGGACACCGTGAAGATCAACGACCGCGCTTGGGTGGACGCCATGGGAACGCCGCACAGCCCGGACCTGCACGTGGTGGAGCGCTTCCGGCGCGTGAACCAGGAGACCCTCGAGGGCAGTTTCCTGTTCGAGGACCCCAAGGCCTTTACCAGGCCCTGGACGGCAAAGAAAGTGTTCCGGCTGCAGCCGCCGGGGCGCGACATTATGGAGCATCTGATCTGCGAGGATTGGCTGGAGATCGGGAAGAAGCGCCAGCCGACCATTGCGCCGAGCTTTCCCTGACGGCAGGGTCGCAGAGGATTTCCGACGAAGCGTGAGGAGGTTTTTGGAATGCGCAATATTGTCTTGGGTCTGCTCTTGGGAGCGGCCGGGATGTTTGTGATCTTGCGGTGGATGCCTGCTCCGGCCGCTACGACAACGGGGCCAGCAGGGGCGGACCTGACGGGAACGTGGGACCGGCCGGGCGCGGCGAAAGAGTCGCCCACGGGAGCCGGGTTTACGCAAAACGCCCAGGCGCGTCTGGGCATCCTGCCCCGCCAGGTATTCACGAGCGAAGAACCGCCGATGACGCCTTGGGCGGCGGCCAAATTCGCGGAAGCGCGAAAGGGCAAGGACGACATCTATGAGGACGGGCGCGATGAGCTCGACCCCTCGTACAACTGTTTTCCGCCGGGCACGCCGCGCGTCTTCACCATCCCCCGGCCGTTCGAGATTCGCCAGCACCCGGACGTGGTGCTGCTGCTGTTCGAAACCTACAGCGCCATGCGCCGCATCCATACCGACGGACGGGGGCATCCCGACGGCTACCCGGTCACCTGGATGGGGCACTCCATCGGAAGGTGGGAGGACGGCACACTTGTCGCGGACACCACGCTGCTCAATGACAAGACCTGGCTCGATGCGCTGGGGCATCCCCACAGCGATGCGCTGCGCGTTGAGGAGCGCTTCCGGCGCGTGGCCCAGGACCGTTTGGAAATTGACTTCGTGTTCGACGACCCCAAAGCCTATATCGAGCCCTGGACCGGCAAGAAGGTCTACGAGCTGATGCCGCCGGGATTCGAGGTGATGGAGGACTATACCTGCGACGACCGTCTGCAACTGGGGGTAAAGCGCTAGGGAGCCGGTTGAGGGGGAGGCGGAAGCGCATGAAGAGTGGAACTGTTGGTTCGGCCGTTTCTCTCTGGCGATACCCCGTCAAGTCCATGATGGGGGAAGAGTTGAATGCCTCCGAGGTCACGGCAGGGGGGCTGCTGGGCGATCGCGCCTATGCGTTGGTAGAGAGGTCCGACGGGAAGGTTGCCAGCGCTAAAAACCCGCGCAAGTGGCCCCAGATGTTCGAGTTTCGCGCCGCGCTCGCTCACGCACCCACAATCGGGGGCAAAGTCCCGCCGGTCCGTATCACCTTGCCGGATGGAAGCATCCTCAGCAGCGAGCAGCCCGACGTTCACGAGCTCCTCTCGCAGGCGCTGCAACGCGAGGTGAAGTTATCCGCAGCGGCCGGCCTTCAGGCAGCCACTGCCGAAGAGTACTGGCCGGATATCGAAGGCCTCGACCACCGGGACACGGTCACTGATTTTGGCCTCCCGGAGGGCACGTTTTTCGACTGTGCCTTCGTGCACCTTCTGACCACGGCCACCCTCGACCGCTTGCGAGTGCTATACCCGCAGGGGCGCTTCGAGGTCCGACGGTTTCGCCCAAACCTCGTGGTGGACACCGGGACCGTCGAGAAGGAATTCACCGAGAACGCTTGGATCGGACACATCCTCGTGATCGGGGATGACGTCCGTCTGAGCATCTCTGGTCCCTGCCCTCGCTGCGTGATGACGACGCTCGCTCAGGGCGACCTCCCCAAGGATGTAGGTATCCTGCGCACCGCTGCCCAACACAACCGGGCGAATGTCGGCGTCTATGCCTCGGTGCTACAGGGTGGCAGAGTCCGACGTGGCGATTCCGTCAGGCTGGAGTAGAATAGAGCGACTTCAAAATGGCGATCCGGGATTATACGCGAGGACAGGAATTATTGTTTTCTAGCAGCGTTCAGAGCTCCCGAAGGAGGTTCGCCATGCGCAACCGCTGGTTCAGCATGATCTTGGCAGGGATGGCGGCGCTCGCCTGGACTCCGGCGGGTCTGGCGCAGCAGGCGGGACCGCGGCCGAGCCTCTCCGGCGTCTGGACACGGGCCGAGACGGCGCGCACGTTCAACCGCAACGAGGAGCCTCCCATGCGGCCCGAGGCGGCGCAATATTACCGCAGCGTCCGCGAGGGCGCCAAGGACGCCGTGGACCTTCTGGTGCAGTCGCAGATTTACTTGCAGCAAAACCGCCTGAAACCCGACCCCAAAGGGCGCGACGACAAGGACCCGGTGATGCTCTGCGCGCCGCCCGGCCCGACGCGCATCCTGATGCTGCCGCGCCCGTTCGAGATCGTGCAGCAGCCCGCGCGCGTCCTGATGCTCTTCGAGTGGGACCACCTGACGCGGCAAATCTTCCTGGACGGACGCACCCATCCCGAGTTTTTCCCGAATACCTGGATGGGGCATTCGATCGGCCGTTACGACGGCGACACGCTGGTGGTCAGCACGGCCTACGTGAACGAATACGCCTGGGTGGACAGCGCCGGCCATCCGCAGAGCGACGAGATGCGGATCGAGGAACGCTACCGGCGCCCGGCTCAGGACCGGCTCGAAGTGAGCCTCACCTTCAATGACCCGAAAACCTATACGCGGCCCTGGGGGGGACAGTACGCCTTTCGGCTGCTGCCCAAGCGCGAGATCGCCGAACACACCGTCTGCGAGGACTGGCTGGAGCTGCCGAGCGACCCGCGCCCGTAAACGGCAACCCAGAGGGAACAGGGAACAGAAAATGAGGAGAGCCTAAATGAGAAATCCTCTTATCGGTTCGGTGCTGACTGGGGCGGGACTGCTTGTCCTGGCGGCCGGTCTGGTTGCTCAGACACCGGGTCAGGATTTATCCGGGGTCTGGGGCCCGCGCCGGAACGGGCGCACCGTGAACGCCAACCCGGTGGAACTGATGCGGCCCGCCACGGCAGCGGAATACAAGCGAGTGCGGGCGGGCATCACGGACCCCGACGAGCAAGCCCTCGACCGCTTGGACCCCGCGCAAGCGTGCTTCCCTTACGGCCCGTCGCGGCAACTGACGCTCAACCGGCCGTTCGAGATCGTGCAGATTCCCGGCCGCGTGATTATGCTCTACGAATCGCTGCACGAGGTGCGTCACATCTGGACCGACGGCCGCACGCATCAGAGCGGCGCGAAGCCGGCGTGGCTCGGCCACTCGGTCGGGCGCTGGGACGGAGACACGTTCGTCGTGGACACCACCGGCTTTCGCCTGGACACGTGGCTCGACGGAGACGGCACGCCGCA
>CAYWWM010000173.1:0-6465 GCA_964461735.1 uncultured Solibacteraceae bacterium
CTGCGCATTCCTCCGCCGGGCGGCGGGGAGACGCGCACGGCGCGGCTGATTTGCGACATCGAGAATCTGGACCATAGCTCCTTCGAGGGGTGTCCGCGGACCCGCCTGAAAAAGGTGCTGCAATTATTCGCCGAAAAAGGATACACCGTTTTGATCGCGCCGGAAATCGCATTTTTTCTGTTTCAGAAGGACGCCGGCTCCCGCCCCACCACCCGCACCACCGACCCCGGCAGCTACTTTGACCTGGTGCCGATGGACAAAGGCGAAGAAACGCGCCGCCGCATCGTCTCCGAGCTGCGCGCCGCGGGGTTTGTGGTCGAGGCCGGGCACCACGAGATTGCGCCGGGACAGCACGAAATTGACTTGAAGGAAGCCCCTGCCCTGCAGACGGCGGACGCGGTGGCGACCTTGCGGATGATCACGCGCGCGGTCGCTTCCACGCAGGGTCTGCACGCCACCTTCATGCCCAAGCCGGTGTTCGGCCAGGACGGTTCCGGCATGCACCTGCACATTCAACTGCGCAAAGGAACCAAGAACGCCTTCGATGACCCGAAGGGAAAATACGGCCTCACCGAGGCGGGCGAGCAGTTCATCGCCGGCCTGCTGCGCCACGCGCGGGGCTTCTCGGCGGTCACCAATCCGCTCATCAACTCTTACAAGCGGCTGGTGCCGGGGTTCGAATCGCCGACCCACTCGGTGTGGTCGGAGCGGAACGTCAATCCGCTGGTGCGCGTGCCGCCCCTGCGAGGAATCCAGGCGCGCTGCGAATTGCGCAGCCCGGACCCTTCCTGCAATCCCTACCTGGCCTTCGCCGTGGTGCTGCGGACGGGCTTGGCGGGCATCCTGGAAAAGCTCGAGCCTAGCCCCCCCATCAGCAAGAATATCTACCGCATGAGCGCGCGGGAACGCGCCCGCTTCAGCATTGATCCGCTGCCCGGCGATCTCAACGAGGCCACCTTGGCCTTGAAGAAAGACAAGCTGGTGCAGGAAACCCTCGGCCCCGTCATCTACAAATACTTGATGGAAGCCCAGCAGGCGCACTGGCGCGACTACTCCATGCACGTCCACCCCTGGGAGGTGGAGCACTACCTGGCGTATTATTAAGGAGGCAGCAATCCGCTCGGCTTCGGAGGTTATATGGCAACGATCACCGTCAGCCGGACGGAAGAAGGACTGCGAAAACTCCAGGAGCTCGCGGTCCGTCTCGGGATTTCCCCGGAAGAGCTGGCCCGGGTCGGGGTAGAAGAATGGCTAGTGATTCCCGACGCGGAATGCCGCCGGGCAGTGGATTATGTCCTGAAGAAAAATGCCGCACTCTACGAGCGGCTTGCTTAATGCGCTACCTCCGGCTGCACGAACTTCTCCAGCTCTACTCCCGCACCTGCTTCCCCAGTACGAAGGGGCCGTGCAAAAATGAGACCACGGGGCTATTGCAGGCGAATTGGCTGTAGCCTAACCTGGACTCTTCTGCTCAGAGCAAACCACGGGGAACCGTGGGACGCAGAGCCACGGGGCCAGCCGAGAGTTCGAGAGGGCCCGCCGAGCCGCCAGAAGATGTTCTGGCGGCTATTTTTTTGCGCGTACGAAGCTGCCGGAAAGGGGGAGCAGCGATGAACACGAACGTCATAGAGGGAACCCTGCCGCGGGAGCGGCGGTCCGGCCGGCGCAGCGACCGCATCTCGCTGGCGCTGCGCATCCGGGTCTCGGGGGTTACGGGGCTCGACCAGGAGTTTGCAACCACGACCCGAACGCTGCTGGTGAGCCGTCACGGCGCGAAAATTCTGCTGGAACACGACCTGGTTCCGCACGGCGAACTGAACGTCGGGTGTCTGAACACGAACCTGGAAGCTGACGCGCGGCTGGTGGGATTCATGGGGGAGGAGCCCGAAGGGCCGACCTACGGCATTGAATTTCTGAACCCCAGCGTGAACCTGTGGAACATCGTGTTCCCGCCGCTCGCGGAATCGAGCCACGCGGTGGCACGCGCCCTGCTGCAATGCCCGCGCTGCCGGACGACGGAGCTGGCGTATCTGAACGAAACCGAGGCGATCATCTTCCAGTTCCGGGACTACGTGCCGCGCCCCTGCGCGACCTGCCACGACCTCACCGTGTGGGAGCGGATGGTGTTCCGGAAGGAGTGGACGCTGCCGGCCGGCAAGGAGCCAGAGCCGCAGCCCCATGCTCGGCAGCAAGCGCGTCTCGAGGTGCCCTTCACGGCGTGCATCCGCAGCCGGCGGTTCGGGGAGGAAGTGGTGCCGACCCGCAACATCTCGCGCGGAGGCGTCAACTTCAAGAGCATGCGGCACTACGAAGAAAATGAGCGGATCGAAATCGCTATGCCCTACGCGCACAACTCCGGGAACGTGTTCCTTCCGGCGCGCATCGTCTATCACCATCCGGGCCAGGAGCAGCGGCTGCATCAGTACGGCGTGGCCTACGTGCCGGGGTACGGAGAGTAAGCTTCGGGAGAAAGGCGCGCCGGGTGAAAGCGCCGAAACGCTTCGGCGCGGGGTAAAACGAAGTTCTGGACGGCTTTTTTTGTTCCCCCCAGTCCTCCCAGAAAGCAAGAGGAAAGAGATGTCGGACGAAAAACCAAGCAGGTGTCATCGCAGGTTTAACCTGTCGTTTCCGTTGCGGGTGAATTTCCGAAACAGACCTCCGGAGGGTACGGGGAGCAACGCCGGGGAGAGCGTCTCGACGGAGGAAGAGCAAACCATCACCACGACCCTCAGTTCCGGGGGTTGTTTCTTCTACGTAACCAAGAAACCGGAGGTCGGCACGCCAGCCAACCTGCTGCTGGACATCCCGATCAAAGCCTCCGGCCGGGGCGGAAGAATCCTTTGCCAGGGCAAGGTGGTCTGGGTAACGGACCACACGGTGGAGGGGAAGGTCGGCGTGGCGTGCACGATTGACTCGTATCGGTTCAAGCCCCCCCGTAGTCAGTAGTCAGGAGTCAGGAGCCAGTAGAAAAACCACCCAGACTCTGTCATCCCGAGGAGCCCTTCGGCTGCGCTCAGGGTAAACTCCGCACCGGGGGACCTGCTTTTCTTCTGACTTCTGACTTCTGACTTCTGGCTACTGGCTACTGGCTACTGATTCCCCGACGTCCGCCAGTTCCAACTCCGTGCGGGACTCGCCCTGAAACGTGTTCTGCGTGAGCGAGAAAGCGATGTCGAAGGCCGCGTCCGACGCCGCGAGATGGTCCAACCGTTCTAGCCATGGCCCTTTCCGCCAGGCGACGGCGGTGAATGCGCGGCCTCCCTGGGCGACTTGCATCTTGAGGTGTTTTTCCCTCAGGAGCCGCGGGCGGCCCTGGAAGCGCACTGCGCGGCAGCCAAAGACCGGGCGTGGATTCCCGTAGCCGTACGGGGCCAGGCATTCGAGCTCCCGGACCATCTCCGCAGAAAGATCGGAGAGTGAAATCTCGGCGTCGAGCTCCAGCTCCGGTACGAAATCGTCCGCTGCGAGATGGCGCGCGGCGTACTCATTCATGCGGCGGCGCAAGTCGCCGATGCGCTCGGCCGGAAGGCCGAACCCGGCGGCCTGGCGGTGGCCTCCGAAGCGGTCAAACACCTCCGCGCAGGAGGTGAGAGCGTCGAGCAGGTGGAACTTCTCAATCGAGCGCCCCGAGCCGTGCCCCGTGCCGGATTCCACACTAATCACCAACGCTGGACGATGAAAGCGCTCCACCAGTCGGCTGGCGACGATGCCGATGACGCCACGATGCCAGCCTTCGCCTTCGAGGACCAAGCACGGGTCGGCAAACTCCTCCGGCTGCCTCTCGAGGCGCTCCTCGATTTCGGCCAGAATCGTCCGCTCGGCGTCCTGCCGCTCGGCATTCAGGCGGTTGAGCTTGAGCGCCAGCTCCTGCGCCTCGGCGGGACCGGCGCGCGTGAACAGGTCAATCACGTCCTGCGCGCTCTCCATGCGCCCGGCGGCGTTCAGCCGCGGCGCCAGGCGGAATCCGACGTCCCAGGAAGTAATCGCAGCGCCGTCCAATCCGGCGGCCTCGACTAGAGCTTTCAGGCCGGGATTCACCGGCGCGCGAAGGCCATCGAGACCGAGCCGCGCGATCACGCGGTTTTCCCCGAGCAGGGGGACGCTGTCGGCAATCGTGCCGATGCAAACGAGCTTGAGAAAGGAAGGCAGCAGGCGCGCCGCGCGAGCCGAAGTTGGCGCGTGGGACGCGAGCAGCGCTTGCGCCAGTTTGAACGCCACGCCCGCTCCGCACAGGTCCTTGTCCGGGTATGCGCATCCCGGCTGTTTGGGATTCAGGACCGCCAGCGCGCGCGGCACCGTCCCTGCGCCGTCGCCGCCGCTCTCCGGCAGATGGTGGTCCGTGATAATGCAATCGAGGCCCAGCTCGCGCGCCCGCTCGACGACGGCAAACGCGCGGATGCCGGTGTCCACGCTGATCAGGACGGAGAAGCCTTCGGCGCGCGCCCGCTCGACGACTTCGGTCCGCATCCCGTAGCCCTCCTTCATGCGGTGCGGAATGTGGTGATGCGCCTCGGCGCCCACCAGCTTCAGAGCGGCGTCGAGCACCACCACGGCCATGGCGCCGTCCACGTCATAGTCGCCGTAAATGAGAATTTTTTCCCGTTGCTCGACGGCGTGAAAGATGCGGCGCACGGCCGTCTCCATCGAGAGCATGCGGAAAGGGTCATGCAGGTGGGCGATGGCGGGCGAGAGGAAGCGCTGCGCGGATTCCGCGTCGCTCACGCCGCGCAATGCCAGCAGCCGCGCCAGAAGAGCGGAAACACCCAAAGACTCAGCCAGCGCGCGGACGGACGCTGGGTCTGCTTCACGGGTTACCCAACGCATAGTAAAACCACCGCACGAAACTAACAAAAAGTGATTTCTTTGTGATTGGTTGCTTGAGCAAAAACTTTTCGGCGTGCTCCAGAGGCCTATCCCGCTCACTATCCACTGTCTTTACACTATCCACTATCCACTATCCACTAATCACTATCCACTGTCTCTACCGTTCGATCTCCAGCTCCATGCCGCCGCCGATGTTGGGCTTGGCGGCGGGTTTCTCGGCGGGCTTGGCGGCGGGCGCAGCGGGCTTGGTTGCGGGTTTGGTCCCGCGCTCGGCGGCCTGCTGCTCCTCAATAAAGTCGCCCAGTTGCAACCGGAGATTCCCCGGGTTGGTGGCATAGCTCAGTCCGGTTTCGAGATCCACCACGCCGTCGCGGATGAACTTTTCGATGACCATGTCGAAATGCTGCATGCCGTCGAGCTCGCCGTCCTGCATGGCGTCCACCAGGGTCTTGCCCTCGGATTCGCCCTTTTCGACGTATTCGCGGGTGCGCAGCGTGGAGATCAGGATTTCGATGGCGGCGACGCGTCCGCCCCCCAGGCGAGGTATCAGGCGCTGCGAGACGACGTAGCGGAACGCCTTGCCGAAGCGGGTTCGGATGGCATCCTGGTCGCCGAGCGGAAAGACGCCGACGATGCGCTCGAGCGTGCGCGAAGCGTCCACGGTGTGCAGCGTCGAGAACACCAGGTGGCCCGTCTCGGCCGCCTCGAGCGCGATCTCGATGGTTTCCTTGTCGCGCATTTCGCCCACCAGGATCACTTTCGGGGCCTGCCGCAGCGCGGCCCGCAGCGCCAGGGAGAAGGTGGGCGTATCGCTGTGCAGTTCCCGCTGGTGGATGGTCGCCCGGCGGTGCGGGTGCAGGAACTCGATGGGGTCTTCGATGGTGACGATGTGAATCGCCTTCTGCTGATTGAGCTTGTTCAGGATGGCCGCGAGCGTCGAGGTCTTCCCGGACCCGGTCGGGCCGGTCACCAGCACGATGCCGTTCTTGATGTCGCAGATCTGGGCGAGCTGCGGCGGCAGGTTGTAGGTGTCGAAGTCCGGGATGTCGGTGGGAATCACGCGCATGACGATGGCGCACGTCCCGCGCTGCTGGAACACGTTGACGCGGAACCGCGACATGCCGCGCAGGCTGTAGGAAATGTCGCAGGAGCCTTCCACGCGCAGCTTCTCGACCGCCGTTTTGTTCTTGCCGATCAGGTCAATGGCAATCTGCGCCGTCATGTCCGGCGTCAGGATCGGCACCGCCGGGATCTTCACCGGAGTCAGCTCGCCGTTGAGCTCCACTTGCGGCGGACGCCCCGGCGAGAAGATCAGGTCGCTCACCTGCTTGGAGACGCCCAGCATCGCCGCCAGGATCGCGTCGGTGGAGGGAGCGCCCGCGGGACGCGGCGGGGCCGCCGCAGCGCCGGGCGCAGCAGCCGGGCTCGGCGCAACAGGATTCGGGGTCGTAGCCACGATAGTTCCTCCCAACGAGAAAGTCGGCCCCTCGGCAGCGGTCCGACCTCCCGGCGATCCGCGCCAGGAAATCGTTCCGCAACGCCGCGAACGCCGCTCTCCGCAAGTCTATCCTAATCTATCCCAAACCGCCTAGTGCTTACTTTCATAAGTAAGCGTTATATGTTATGCTTGCCGCATGAGCA
>CAYWWM010000174.1:0-6363 GCA_964461735.1 uncultured Solibacteraceae bacterium
CGGTTTCAACCGTGCCGTAACTGCCGCAAAAGCAATCGGGCTTTAGCCCCTGAGGTTCGTTCCCTCAGCCGTTGAAACCGCTGTTGGCATGTCCTCTTACGGCACGGTTAAAAACCCGTGCCCTTACAGCTTGAAAATTCAAAGTGAGACACTACCGGAATTTGTCTTGTCGGGCGCGCGGCCGATGGTTTAGAGTAAGCTATGATTTCTCGTTCGTGCATTTCCAGCAGTGCCCGCCAAGGGGGTTAGTTAAGTTCATATCAGTGGAACAGGAGGAGCCAAGATGCTCAGAAAGATGCTGATTGCTGCGGTAGCGGTGATGGCCGTTGCCGGCGCCCACTCGATTTTCGGGCAGCAGGCCGGTTCCGTCAGCCTGCAAGGAGTGGTCAAGAATTCATCCGGCGCGCCCGTAGCCGGCGCGTTCGTGAAAATGAAGAATGAGGAACGGCGCCTGATCTTCATGGTCGTCAGCCAGGACCAGGGCCGTTACTCCATCAACGGTCTCCCTGCGGGGAAGTACGTGGTGCAGGGAATCGGAGGGGACTATCAGAGCAAGCTGTCGGCCCCGGTGGACGTGGCGGCGGGCCGCGCCACCACCGTAGACGTTTCGCTGACCGATATGCGCGCGCCGAGTTTGCCGGCTGCATGGCCCGGTAGAGCGCCCGGCGGGGGCGGAGGCGAGGCGGAAGAGGGCGGGGCACGCGAAATCAACCTCCCCGACGGCGCCGGCAAGCAGGTCGTCCTGACCAAGTGCAGCGTCTGCCATGACGCCGCGCGCATCGCCAACGCCCGCTACGACCGCGCGCGGTGGCAGGAGACCATCGCGGATATGAAGCTCTACATCGAAGGGGCCAGCAGCGCCCCCCGTTTGACTGCGCAGGAAGAGCAGACCCTGCTCGACTATGTGGCGTCGAACTTCACCGATAACCGGCCCGGCAGACAGCCCCGCCCGGCGCCGGACCCCAACAGCCGCTTGCCGCGGACGCTCATGACCGGCTTGCAGCGGAAATATGTCGCCGTCGAGTACACGCTGCCGAACACGCGCGTGGAGCCGCATGAGGTGGCTTCGGACCGGCTTGGCTCGGGCTGGGTAACGCAGCGCACCGGCGGGAAGCTCGGCCGCCTGGATCCGGTCACCTACGCGTACACCGAACTCGCTCCGCCGCAGGGGCCGTCGGATAAAGTCCGCCTCAACGGCATCGTGACGGCGCCCGACGGGAAGCTCTGGTTCGTGGACGGCGGACCCAATCGCCGCTTCCTGAACCTGGAGCCGAGGACGAGAGAATTCAACCAGTTCCCGTTGCCGAAACTCGACAGCGGCTCGGCCAGCGGCAACACCATGCGGGTTCATCCGAACGGAACCGTGTGGCTGAATTCGATCGGCGCCAACGAGGTCATCCGGCTCGATCCTCGCACCAAGAAGTTCGACGTGTTCGAGGTTCCCGCCGGCATCCCGCGCCAGCCGCGCGGCGCGGTTCCCTACGGCATGGCCATTGACGGCGCGGGCTTCGTTTGGTCCGTGCTGCAAGGCCCCAACGCCATGACTCGCATTGATCCCAACAGCGGCCAGTTCCGCGATTTCCCGATCCCGGTGCCGGGCGCGGTCGCTCGCAAAGCCGGCGCGGATTCGGCGGGCGATGTCTGGGCTGGACTGCACGGCGCGGGCAAGCTCTTGAAGGTGGATCACAAGACGTTCCAGATGACCGTCTATGATCCCCCGACCAAGGACGCCGGCGTCTATTCGGTCCAGGGCGATCCCAAGAGCAAGTACGTCTGGATGAGCCAGCAGCACGTGGACCAGATCGCCCGCTTCGATCCCACGACCCAGACGTTCTTGGAGTTGCCGCTTCCGACCGCGGAAGAGGATCACCGCAGGATTGACGTGGACCAGAACAACTCCAACCGCATCTGGTGGTCCGGGAACCTTTCCGGCCGCATGGGGTACATCGAGCTGCTGCCCTAGCGCCGCAGTTGACAACCAAACCGTTCTAACAAGCGCCCTCCGGGGTTTCCTGGAGGGCGTTTTCTTTCCCACTGGCAATAGGCGGCCTGCCTGCGGAATTTCGTCTTGAGCTTTGCGGGTCGTTGGGATAGAGTGGGTTGCGCGGAATGATTTTCCGGTTCGGTAAAGATGTAACCCTGGAAAGGGAACCCAGAGAAAAGGAGAGCCGACAATGTCCAGGCAGGGGATGGTGGGAAAATTCGTCGTGGCGGGGGTGGCGCTGCTCGTGGCCACAGGCACGCAACTGGTTCAGGCAGCCGAGATGCAGGGCGTGGTGAAGAGCGCCTCCGGCGCGCCGATATCCGGGGCGTTTGTCAAGTTGCAGAACGCGGAGCGGCGTCTGACGTTCATGGTCGTCAGTCAGGCGCAGGGCCGCTACACGGTGAAGAATCTCCCGCCCGGCCGATACGTCGTGCAGGGAGTGGGTGGCGAGATGCAGAGCTCGCTCTCGGCTCCGGTGCAGGTTGCCGAAGGCAGGGCCGCGACTCTCGATGTTTCGCTGACCCAACAGCGCGCGCCCGCTCTCCCCAATGCTTGGCCGGGGAGACAACCGGGCCAGATAGGCGGTGAGGGAGGCGGCGGAGCCGCTCCCGTCAATCTGCCGGACGGCGACGGGAAGCAGATCGCCATGACCAAGTGCAGCGTCTGCCATACGGCAGGCCGTATCGTGGGTTTCCAGGCCGACCGCGCGCGCTGGCAAGAAACCATCGAGGATATGCGCCTCTACATGGAAGGCTCGACCACGGGCGTGAGCTTGAGCGATCCGGAAGCGGCCACTCTGCTCGATTACATCGCGAAGAACTTCGCGGAAGGCGTCGCGGGCCGCGCGCCGCGTCCCAAGCCCGACCCGAACAGCCGTTTGCCGCGCACTCTGATGACGGGCGACGCCATGAAGTACGTCGCGGTGGAGTATGAGATTCCGACGTTCAATACCGAGCCGCATGAAGTGACGGTGGACTCGGACGGCAACGGCTGGGTCACGCAGCGCCGGGGCGGCAAGCTCGGGCGGCTGGACCCGAAGACGCTGACGTACTCCGAAGTCGCGCCGCCCCCCGCCAAATCCGAGAAGGTCAGTTTGAACGCCATCTGGGCGGAGCCGAACAACAAGATCTGGTTTCTGGACGTGGGGCCGAACCGCCGCTGGTATGTCTACGACACGCATACCAAGGAGTTCAACAGTTTCGAGATGACCACCAAGCTCCGCTCCGGCGGCGCGGGCGGCAACACCATGCGCGTCCACCCCAACGGAACCGTCTGGTTCAACGCCATCGGCAATAACACGGTCATCCGCCTCGATCCCCGGACGCGCGAGTTCACCGGGTTTGAAGTTCCCGCGGGCGTCAAAGCCGGACGCAGCGCTTCGCCCTACGGCATGGCCATCGCGGGCGACGGGAAGATCTGGGTCGCTCTCAATTCGATGAGCAAGATGGGGCGCGTGGATCCGGTTTCGGGCAACATCGAGGAGTACGACCTCCCGTTGGGCAACGCCCTGCCGCGCAAGGGAGGACCCGACCCCCAGGGCAACGTCTGGTTCGGCTTGCACGGCGTCAATAACATCGTGAAGATTGACTACCAGACCGCCAAGATGACCCTCTTTACGACTCCCACCCAGGACAGCGGGCCGTACGCCGTGAGCGTGGACCAGAAGAACAACCTGGTCTGGGTCGCGCAGCAGCAGGCGGATAAGATCGCCCGGTTCAATCCCAGGACCGAGACCTGGACGGAGTTCCCCCTGGCGCAGGCCGAGGAGGACCATCGCCGCCTGGAGGTGGACCAGAGCAATCCGAACCGCATCTGGTGGTCCGGCAATACCTCGAACCGCATCGGGTACATCGAACTGTCGGATTGAACCGATTCGGCCAGCAAGAGCTTCAGCCTTCCGCAAGGGATTGTGCGGAGGGCTTTGCTTGAAAGGAGGGCTCTATGCGGGTACTTGTCTTTCTGGGATTGCTTCCGTTGTGGGTACTTCCGGTTGAGAACCTGGGGGCGGAGCAGGGCCAGCAAGGCCCAACAGTATCGCAACCAGCCAGGATCGAATCGCTCCAACAGGCAGTTGCCCAGAATCCTAAGGATGTAAATGTCCGAATGGAGCTCGGCAAGGCGCTGTCCGACAGCGGCGACTTGGAGGGCGCCATCGCTCAGTTTCGCGAAGTGATCCGACTTGATTCCGGTAGTCCTACGGCACATCACAACCTCGGGGTAATTTACGTGAGAATGCGAAATTGGGAGGCAGCCGAATCGCCCCTGCGAGAGGCGGTCAAACTCGCGCCGGAAAACTGGGTGACCCACTATCTGCTGGGCGTAACGATGGCGCACCGGAATGATCGGAGGGAAGCGTTCCGGCAATTTCAGGAGGCGATTCGCCGAGGTGGAACGGAAGTCGCTGGAATGCCAGGCCTTTTTAATATTCCTGAAGCCGCAGAAGAGTTTCGGCGAGCCGGCGAAGACGCTGCCGCTCATTTCTTAGTCGGTTGGTCCTTGAGTGATTGGTCGTTGCGCGACTCACGAAACCCAAGCGGCGCCAGAGAAGAATTCCGCGAAGCGTCCCGCATAGACCCCCAATTTGCACTCCCGCATCTTTTTACGGCATTTCTCTATCGGGAAGAGGGAGATATGGTGCAGGTGCGGAGTGCCCTTGAAGTAGCGGCGCGCTTGAATCCAGTTCTGGTAAAGGCCTTTCTAGAACGATTGCTTAAACAATGAAACTTCTGATGACTGGCGGGGCCGGTTTTATCGGCTCCAATTTCGTCCGCTACTGGTTGCGCGCGCACCCCTCGGATCAGATTCTCAACATTGACAAGCTCACCTATGCCGGCAACCGGCAGAACCTGGAGGGCCTGCCTCCGGGCCACGAGCTCGTCTGCGAGGACATCTGCGACGCCGATCTCGAAGCCCGCATGGAAGGCGTCGAGGCGGTGTTCCATTTCGCGGCCGAGTCGCACGTGGACCGCAGCATTGACTCCGCGGAAGTCTTCATCCGCACCAACGTGCTCGGAACGCAGCGCCTGCTCGAAGCCGCGCGGCGCCGCCGGGTTCCCCGGTTCGTGCTGGTCTCGACCGACGAAGTCTACGGGGCGCTGGGCGCTGACGGCGAATGCGCCGAGGACGCTGCGCTGCGTCCCAACAGTCCCTACGCCGCCTCGAAAGCCGCCGCCGACCTACTGGCGCGCGCTTATTTCAAGACCCACCAGTTTCCCGTGCTGGTCACCCGCTCGTGCAACAACTACGGCCCGTTTCAGCACCCGGAAAAACTCATTCCCCTGATGACCACCAACGCGCTCGCCGGCATGAGGCTGCCGGTCTACGGCCAGGGCGAGCAGGTGCGCGAGTGGATCCATGCCGAAGACCACTGCCGCGCCCTCGACGCCGTGTTCCGCCGCGGCCGGCCCGGCGAAGTCTACAACATCGGCACCGCCGTCCGGCTCTCGAACCTTGAATTGGTCCGCCTGATTCTGCGCCTGCTCGACAAGCCCTCCGAACTCATTCAGTTCGTCGCCGACCGCCCCGGACACGATTTCCGCTACGCGCTCGACTGCGGCAAAACGCGCCGCGAGCTGGACTGGGAGCCTCACATCGCCTTTGAGGCCGGCCTCGCCCAAACCCTCGCCTGGTACCGCGACCACCGCACTTGGGTCGAGTCCGCCCGCAATGATTCCTACCGGCAGTACTATTCCGAGCGGTATGAAAACCGGGAACGGCACCTGAAGAACCTCTAGAGGATTCGATCCAATACGAGCATCTCGAAAGCCTCCACGCGGCCCAAGGCCGGGTCGTTCGTAATCAAGCCGGTGGCGCCCGCGTGCACCGCGGTGGCCACTTGCAGCGCATCCGGGGTCCGCAGGCGATGCTGTGCGCGAATTCGCGCCGCGCCGCCGGACCCGACCGATGTTTGCTTTGTCAACCTCCAGAGCGTTGACCGGGTCATCTATTCGATTTTTAACCGGATGAACTCGCAATGGGAAAATCGCACCCTCCGGGTTTTTGCACAAGCGGCTTGACATCACCGGAGAGCACAAGCAATTGACAATTATAATCGTATAAATTAGTATGATCGCATGGCAAGGATTAGCGAAGCCGCCAGCCTCTTGGGACAGCGAAGCTGGAAGGCACGTGTAGAACGGTTTGGGATCGAGCGGCTACGACACAATGCAGCGGAAATGGGCCGCAAGTATGGCGGGAGACCCCGGCTCCCGGATGACCAAGTAACCCCGGCGGCGCTCTATCAGCGGGAGCGGAGAGCGAGGTTGAAGCGAGAGGCCGCAACAGCGGCCAGAAGGGGGAAACGCAAGTGAGCATTTACAGGCGCGGGAAAGGCAAGTGGTACTGGATGGACGATGTAGTAAACGGCGTCCGGTATCGCC
>CAYWWM010000175.1:0-6339 GCA_964461735.1 uncultured Solibacteraceae bacterium
CCAACCAAACCCTGTCCATCGCCAATCTGGGGAGCGGCAGCTTGCAGTGGACCGCGGAAGCGGCGGCGAGCGGCGGGAATTGGCTGACCCTGAGCCGCACTTCCGGAAACACTCCCGACTCCGTGGAAGTGAGAGCGAATCCCGCCACGCTGAAGGCGGATGTTTACACCGGGCGCGTGACCGTGCGAGCGGGAACGGCTGCGCCCGTCCCCGTTCTGGTGACCTTGATCGTGGAGCCATCGAGCCCCATTCTTCGGCTCAGCCAGGCGGGCTTTACGTTCCAGGGCGTGGAAGGAAGAAGCATCCCGGCGCAGAGCTTCCAGGTGTTGAACGTGGGGCAAGGCAGCATGACCTGGCAGGCGCGAGCAACCACTCTCGACGGGCGCAATTGGATTACCGTGGAACCCTCCAGCGGGACGGCGCAAGGCGGGCCCAACGGCCAGGGTTCCACTGCTACCGTGCGCGTGGATTCCTCCCGACTCCAGACAGGCGCTCACACCGGCTTGCTGACCGTGGAAGCTCCCGGAGCGCCCAACTCTCCGGTGCAAGTCTACGTGATCGCCACCATCCTCGCGCCGAGCAGCGATCCGGTGGGGGACGTGCGGCCGGCCGGCTTGATTTTCGTAGGGGCGGCGGGCGGCTCCGCTCCCCCTGCGCAGAATGTAGTTGTGTCCAGCACGGGCGGCAAGCCTCTGCGCTATGCCGTAGAGATTCTCGCGGAAGGAAATTGGCTCACCGCAACGCCGACCGCCGGGGAGCTGAGCGCGGAGGGCGGCTCCGTTTCGATTCGCGTTCAGCCGCAGAGCGGCCTGGCGGCGAACGTCTATCGCGGCCGGCTGCGCATTACCTTCGGCACGGGGAACACCGCGGACGTGGCGGTGTCCCTGCTGGTGACGACGGGCGGCACCACGGCGGCGGGTTATCAGACGGCAGCCAATCCGACGCCGCAAGTGCTTTGCGTCCCCAACCGGCTGGTGATGGAGGAAACTTTGTACGGCGGCAATAACCTGGCGCCCCAAGTCAGTTGGGGGCGCACCCTGCAGGTGCGCGTCTTGGACTTCCCCTGCGGGCAGCCTGTGACGGGCGCAGTCGTGACGGCTTCCTTCAGCAACGGCGACCCACTGCTGATCCTGGATCACATCTCCGACGGAATCTACACCAAGCTGTGGAGTCCTTCCAATCCCGAGAGCGCCGTCGTGATTACGCTGCAAGCCAGGGCTGCCGGCCTGGAGACGACGCTGGCGCTGGAAGGCAAGGTGCTCGAGGCGGAGAGAGGCGGAGTGGGCACCGCTCGCCTCAATCCCCAGATTTTCCCGCGCGGGGTCGTCAATGCAGCCAGCCTGGCCGCGGGCCGTCCGCTGGCTCCCGGAAGCGTCTTTTCGGTCTTTGGGCGGGACTTGTCCTCCTCGCGGTCGGGCACGGCGGCCAGCAGCCTCCCGCTGCCCCGCGACCTGGGTAATTCCCGGATTACCGTCGCTGGTTCGCGTGTGCCGCTGTTCTATTCCGACGATACCGTGATCAACGGACAGATTCCTTTCGGGGTCACTCCGGGCACGACGACCCAGGTAGTGGCTTCGGTAGGCACCGCGCTGGCTGCTCCCGAGGAAATCACAATCGCTGCCGTCCAGCCCGGGATTTTCACGCTGAACTCGTCGGGGCAAGGGCAGGGCCTGATCGTGATTGCGACCGCCGGATTCACGCTGGCCGCCCCGGTGGGCGGCGCTCCGGGACTGACGGCGCGGCCCGCTGTTCCCGGAGAGACCCTGGCAATTTACACCACGGGACTGGGCAGCGTAACCAACCCGCCCGAAAGCGGAACCCCCGCGCCCAGCTCTCCGCTTTCCAATACCGTGGCGGTCCCGGCGGTTACGATCGGCGGCGTCACGGCCACGGTGAGCTTCTCGGGGCTGGCCCCGGGCTTCGTGGGCGTCTATCGGGTGGACGTGCAGGTTCCCGCCGGGGCTCCGACGGGCAACGCCGTCCCCGTCGTTCTGACCATTGGAGGAGTTGCGGCCAACACGGTCACGGTCGCCATCGGGAGATGACCTGGGAAATCAAACCGGGAAGGAGAACTTCGATGCAGGCGGTCTGGACTGCGAGGAATGCGGAACTTGCGCTTCTGCTGCTGGCGCTCGTGTGGCCCGTGGCGGGGAGCGCTCAGGAAGCGCCGCCCAAGGGCTCTGCCCAGCCGGCTAGACTAGGTAAAGGCTTCGAGCCGCCGGCGCGGCTTCGAGCGGGCCGCGACACCGGCGATCAGGTCCTGCTGTACCGGTTTCGTTTGGACCTCGACTCCACGCGCAGCGAACTGATCGTCAGCAATGCCACCGACCGCGCGGGCGCGCTCTCGCTCTTCACACAGGAACCGGACGGAACGGTCGGCAAAGGAGTCCAGCGCACCATCGAGCCGGGCGCAATCTTTGCCGTCTCCGCCGCTGAGGCCGGGTGGTCGTCCTCGAACGTCGTGCTGGTCAAGGCGTCGCGCCGCCTGCTCCTGAGCGTTCGGCATCCGGAAGCCGATCAGCCGGCCGAAATCGCACGGGACCCCTCCGTGCGTGTCTACGAACTATTTGGGTTCGAGCGCCAGTCCGAGCTGGCTCCGAGCGGAAAGAGACGCGGACTGTCCCTGCTCCATTCCGGCCGTAGTTTCTCCCAGGCGCTGCCGGCCGCGACGGCGCCGCAGCAGGGGGTTTCCGAACTGTTGCAGACCAGCGGAAGCGCCCCGTCCCGTGGGCTCTTTGTGTTGCACAGCAACTGACCCGATTGCTCGGAGCGAATCCCCTGGGGCGCAGCGTCCTCTGAGGTCCAACCCAGTCTCAGTTGGCGTCTGAAGAGTGTGCCTGCTAGAAGGGCTTGTGTTGGCGCCGCAGCCGTGTATACTCCTAAACTGCCGGAGCGTTCAGCAAGCCAGTTCCGGCGCGCCGTGACCCCGAGTTCGCCGGCGCATCGGTTGGCGACATGAAAACAGTACCGTCAGGGCGCGTGTCCGTTCGTTAAGGAGTCCGCTGATGACTTACTCGCATATTCACATCGTCCTCAACCACTTTCCTTCCATCGGAACGGTGTTCGGGTTGGCCCTGTTGATCTATGGCCTCTGGAAGAAGGACCAGCACTTGCAGGTCGTGAGCTTTGTGCTGTTCCTGATCATCGCGATGCTGGCGATCCCCGTGGCCACGACGGGAGGGGCGGCGGATATGGCCATCAGCGAGCGTCCGGGCGTGAACCTGGCGATGATAGAGCTGCATCGGGACTCGGCGATTACGGCCTTCACGGCCCTGATGCTGACGGGGACGTTCGCCTGGCTCGCGCTGTGGCAGATTCGCCGCTTCCGGGCGCCGTCGCAGTGGACGGTCTGGACCGTCCTGGGACTGGCCCTGATCACGCAGGCGCTCATGATGCAAACGGGAACGCTAGGAGGCGAGATCAGCCATCCCGAGATCCGCGCGGCGGACGCCTCGGAGGTCGCCCCCCCGCCGGAGGGACAGGAAGGCTGGGGCAAGACGATGCAGGA
The DNA here is from genome assembly GCA_964461735.1 of uncultured Solibacteraceae bacterium. GTDB lineage: Bacteria > Acidobacteriota > Terriglobia > 2-12-FULL-54-10 > 2-12-FULL-54-10 > CAYWWM01. The sequence continues at coordinate 3,509 of CAYWWM010000175.1, forward strand.
GTGGATGAATGCCCAGTGGGGCTTCCCCACCTGCGAGACGCTGCACTTTACCGGCCTGTCTCTCTTGTTTGGCGTGACGCTGCTGGTCAACTTTCGGCTGCTGGGCCTGCTCAATGGCTTGACGTTTTCCTCCGTTCACCGGTTCCTGCCGCTGGGCATCTTCGGTTTCGGCATCACCATGATCAGCGGCATGATCATGTTTAACTCGGACCTGCCCCGCTATGCGGAGCTGACGGCGATTTTCATAAAAATGAACATGACGGCGCTCGCCGGGATCAGCGTGCTCTACGTCACGGTCTTCGACGACACCTGGAACCTGCAAGAAGGCGACGGCACCGCCTTGCGGCACAAGGTATTTGCCGTTACGACCACCCTGCTCTGGACGGGCGTCATGTGGATCGGCCGCATGCTGCCGGCTTTGGGGTCCGGAAACTAGGCGGCGCCGACCCAAATTTAGAGGTTGGCGGCTGGAGCGCATTCATGCAAGCTTTCTTACTGGTCTTTCTCACGGTTACCGGCAGCGTCGTCCTCATTGGCGCGTTGTGTTACTGGCTCGACAGGGACGCCTAGGGCCACGGCCCAAGGCTCGGATTCGCGCGGTTCTCTCTTGTCTACAGCAGAGAACAATCTCAGAGAACAGTCCTTCGGACGGGAGCATTTTTCATGTCTATTTTGATGTGGTTGGAGTCAACCTCGTTTGGGACGTTCGTCCGGGAGTCCGAATCGCTCCTGGCCTATCCGACGTTCAGCACCCTGCACACCATTGGCCTGGCCATCATCGTCGGATTGAGCAGCGTGATTGCGATCCGCCTGATGGGTTTCGCCCCCACCCTGCGGCTGGCTCCGCTCAAAAAGCTCTTCCCCGTCATGTGGCTGGGGTTCGTCATCAACACCTTCTCCGGGACCGGGCTGGCGCTGGCGGCCGCCACTACGACGCTGCGCAATCCGCTGTTCATCGCCAAGATCATCTGTGTCTTCGCCGCCGTTGCGATTTTGAGAGTCTTAGAGATAAAGGTCTTCCGCGACCCCGAGCTCGAAAGCAAACCGCTGGACACCACCAGCTACGCCCTCTCCGGATTGCTGCTGTTCATGTGGCTGTTCGCGATGGTGACCGGAAGGTCTATCGCTTACGAATTCTGGAGCTGACCCGCCCGGCTCAGGTTGGTCGCGCCTGCTTCCAGTTCCGGAAGGCCCGCAGCAGCGGCTCCTTGGCCAGCGCGGGGACGGTCTCTTCGGTCAGTCTGCCGAGCGAGTTAATGACGCGGCGCATCTGGTCGAGATAGGTTTCGCAGCCCGGACATTGGCGGAGGTGCTCCTCAAACCGGGCGTGGTCAGGCGGAGGCAGGACCCCTTCCAGGTAGTCGGTAACCAGTTCAACAAGTTCCTTGCAGCTCATTTCCTGCGGCGGCGTCATGCCTATCCCTTCTGGAAGTAGGATTCCAAGCTGCGCCGCACCCGCGAACGGGCCCGATGCAGCAGAACCCGCTGATTGGTCTCGCTAATGCCCAAAGCGTTACAAACTTCCTGCGAGGTCCACTGTTCGATGTCGCGCAGCGTGATGACCTCACGCTGAGCCGGGGGAAGCGCCGCAATCGCTTCCCGCAGGTGGGCTTGGGTTTCCTGAGAAAGAAGCCGCTTTTCGGGACTTTCACCCCAGCTCTGCGGCGGCAAAGCCCAATGCTCCGGCCACCGCGAATGGTCGGCGGGAAGGAATCGCTCGGGATCGAGGGCAGTTTCGCCCGGCCCGTCCTCGGGGGTCCAGAAGGAAGAAAAGGGGATCTGGCGGCCTTCCTGCTGCCCGCGGGTCTTGGCGCGATGAGTTAAGATACTGAAAATCCAGGTCTTCAGTGAGGACCGCCCCTCGAAACGGCCGATTCCCTGAAGGACTCCGATCCAGGTTTCCTGGACCACTTCCTCGGCCACCGCTCGGCTGGGAACGTACAGCATGGCCACCCGCAGCAAGGAACTCGAGTAACGGTTTAACAACAGGACAAACGCTTCCTCGTCGCCGTTGCGGAGTCCCAAGATCAGAGCCTGTTCCTCCGTGGAGATTCCGGTTGAATCCGCGAACGCTCCAGCCGCCGCCTCGTGGTTCGCTTCCCGTGTCGAATGGCTTTGCAGTACTTGCTCCAAGGTGTCACTCCTCTGATCTTGCCAAAAGCACAGCCAATTGTGAAAGTCTCTGTTCCGCCAAGCCCGCCTGCGTTCGATCACCTAAGGGTTTCAAACCAGATAGATGTGGCGGGAAGCAAAAGGGGTCAGAAAAAATTCGGGAGGGAGAAAAGGCGGCAGCGCAGTGATTAGTGGTTAGTGGTTAGCGGCACACCCACTGTAAGAATGGTCGTGGATAGTGAAAACAACAGACAGAGCTTTTCTTCTGTCTTCCACTAACCACTATCCACTATTCACTTCTTTTTACTGCTCCCAACCCATCCGCTTTTGCACGGAGCGGCGCAAGCGTTCACTTACATCGCCCGGGAGAGGGACCGGCTCGGAGTTGCAGGATATCTCAATGGTCTTGCGGGTGGTGTCCACGACGATGCGACAGTCTTCGCAGTGTTCCAGGTGGCGGGTGAGGCTCTCCAGCATCGAGGGGTCCAGCTCGCCGTCGAGATACTCGGATAGTTGCCGCAGAACCTGCTGACAAGTCAAGTGAACGAACTCCTTTAAGAATTTGCCTGTCTACCTTACACCCCGCGCCGCCGCAAAGCCCGGCTCCTCTGCGCGCTACTGGAAGTCGGCCAGCAGGCCCAAGGCGCCGGAGAACCGGTTGGCGCAGTTATAGAGCGACGTAACGAGTACGCAATCGAAAATAGCCGCATCGCTCCACC